>NZ_CP099397.1:4500000-4590000 GCF_021495345.1 Pseudomonas hydrolytica | reverse complement strand
TGTGGATCGGAGTGAAAGGCTAATCAAGCTCGGAGATAGCTGGTTCTCCTCGAAAGCTATTTAGGTAGCGCCTCGTGTATCACTGCTGGGGGTAGAGCACTGTTTCGGCTAGGGGGTCATCCCGACTTACCAAACCGATGCAAACTCCGAATACCAGCAAGTGTCAGCACGGGAGACACACGGCGGGTGCTAACGTCCGTCGTGAAAAGGGAAACAACCCAGACCGTCAGCTAAGGTCCCAAAGTTATGGTTAAGTGGGAAACGATGTGGGAAGGCTTAGACAGCTAGGAGGTTGGCTTAGAAGCAGCCATCCTTTAAAGAAAGCGTAATAGCTCACTAGTCGAGTCGGCCTGCGCGGAAGATGTAACGGGGCTCAAACCATACACCGAAGCTACGGGTTCATCCTTTGGATGAGCGGTAGAGGAGCGTTCTGTAAGCCTGTGAAGGTGAGTTGAGAAGCTTGCTGGAGGTATCAGAAGTGCGAATGCTGACATGAGTAACGACAATGGGTGTGAAAAACACCCACGCCGAAAGACCAAGGTTTCCTGCGCAACGTTAATCGACGCAGGGTTAGTCGGCCCCTAAGGCGAGGCAGAAATGCGTAGTCGATGGGAAACGGGTTAATATTCCCGTACTTCTAGTTACTGCGATGGAGGGACGGAGAAGGCTAGGCCAGCACGGCGTTGGTTGTCCGTGTTTAAGGTGGTAGGCTGGTTTCTTAGGTAAATCCGGGAGATCAAGGCCGAGAGCTGATGACGAGCGTTCTTTTAGAATGCGAAGTGGTTGATGCCATGCTTCCAGGAAAAGCTTCTAAGCTTCAGGTAACTAGGAACCGTACCCCAAACCGACACAGGTGGTTAGGTAGAGAATACCAAGGCGCTTGAGAGAACTCGGGTGAAGGAACTAGGCAAAATGGCACCGTAACTTCGGGAGAAGGTGCGCCGGTGAGGGTGAAGTATTTACTACGTAAGCCCATGCCGGTCGAAGATACCAGGCCGCTGCGACTGTTTATTAAAAACACAGCACTCTGCAAACACGAAAGTGGACGTATAGGGTGTGACGCCTGCCCGGTGCCGGAAGGTTAATTGATGGGGTTAGCGCAAGCGAAGCTCTTGATCGAAGCCCCGGTAAACGGCGGCCGTAACTATAACGGTCCTAAGGTAGCGAAATTCCTTGTCGGGTAAGTTCCGACCTGCACGAATGGCGTAACGATGGCGGCGCTGTCTCCACCCGAGACTCAGTGAAATTGAAATCGCTGTGAAGATGCAGTGTATCCGCGGCTAGACGGAAAGACCCCGTGAACCTTTACTATAGCTTTGCACTGGACTTTGAGCTTGCTTGTGTAGGATAGGTGGGAGGCTTTGAAGTGGGGACGCCAGTTCTCATGGAGCCATCCTTGAAATACCACCCTGGCAACCTTGAGGTTCTAACTCTGGTCCGTCATCCGGATCGAGGACAGTGTATGGTGGGTAGTTTGACTGGGGCGGTCTCCTCCCAAAGAGTAACGGAGGAGTACGAAGGTGCGCTCAGACCGGTCGGAAATCGGTCGTAGAGTATAAAGGCAAAAGCGCGCTTGACTGCGAGACAGACACGTCGAGCAGGTACGAAAGTAGGTCTTAGTGATCCGGTGGTTCTGTATGGAAGGGCCATCGCTCAACGGATAAAAGGTACTCCGGGGATAACAGGCTGATACCGCCCAAGAGTTCATATCGACGGCGGTGTTTGGCACCTCGATGTCGGCTCATCACATCCTGGGGCTGAAGCCGGTCCCAAGGGTATGGCTGTTCGCCATTTAAAGTGGTACGCGAGCTGGGTTTAGAACGTCGTGAGACAGTTCGGTCCCTATCTGCCGTGGACGTTTGAGATTTGAGAGGGGCTGACCTTAGTACGAGAGGACCGGGTTGGACGAACCTCTGGTGTTCCGGTTGTCACGCCAGTGGCACTGCCGGGTAGCTATGTTCGGAAAAGATAACCGCTGAAAGCATCTAAGCGGGAAACTTGCCTCAAGATGAGATCTCACTGGAGCCTTGAGCTCCCTGAAGGGCCGTCGAAGACTACGACGTTGATAGGTGGGGTGTGTAAGCGCTGTGAGGCGTTGAGCTAACCCATACTAATTGCCCGTGAGGCTTGACCATATAACACCCAAACAATCTGCCCTCAACGCAGAGGGTGTCGATGGTGAAGTCGACAACAGCCGAAAATTTGCGAGAGCTACAGGCCCAAGGGCCAAGCCAAACGACTGTCACATACCCAATATGGGGTCGCGTCTAAACCACGAGACTCCAACCGAATTGCTTGACGACCATAGAGCGTTGGAACCACCTGATCCCATCCCGAACTCAGAAGTGAAACGACGCATCGCCGATGGTAGTGTGGTGCTTCACCATGTGAGAGTAGGTCATCGTCAAGCTCCTATACGAAACCCCAGATCTCGAAAGAGGTCTGGGGTTTCTTCTTTTTGGCTGGAAAACACAGAGCGCGTAGGGGGCGCTGTGCGCACCGCTGATGACGCGGTTACAAAGGTGCGCGCGGCGCACCACGTTTTGTCCTGAGATCCTGGTGGCAGAGGCTGTTTTCTATGCAAGCGCGGGGCTCGTCGTTATCATGCCAGCCTTGTTCTTGGCGGGGCCTGGCATGCTGGCATTGTTGAAACTTCTGCAGGATGGGCGCTTTCATTCCGGCGAGGCCTTGGGGGGCGTGCTGGGTATCAGTCGTAGCGCGATCTGGAAGCAATTACAGAGTCTGGAGGCTGAGCTGGGGATCGAAGTGTTCAAGGTTCCCGGTCGCGGTTACCGGTTGTCTGCCCCTATGACATTGCTGAATGCCAAAGAGATTGAGCGAAACGCCGGTGATACGGGGTGGCCTGTTTTCGTTGAGGCCAGCCTGGATTCGACCAATGCGGAAGTGTTTCGCCGTCTCGAGTCCGGCTGTGGAGCGCCCTTCGTCCTGCTTTCCGAGCGACAGACCGCCGGACGTGGGAGGCGAGGGCGTGCCTGGGCGAGCCCCTTCGCGGAAAATCTTTACTGCAGTTTGGCGTTGCGGGTCGATGGCGGTATGCGCCAGGTCGAGGCTCTCAGCCTGACGGTCGGCTTGGCGGTGGCAAAGGCGCTGCGGGCCAGCGGTCTGGAGGCTGCCGGACTCAAATGGCCGAATGACATTCTGGTCGATGGCCAAAAGATTGCCGGCATACTGCTGGAGCTTTCCGGAGATCCGGCAGATGTCTGTCATGTCGTCATAGGCGTTGGGATCAACGTGAACATGGCGGTCGATGCGACGGCGGCGATAGATCAGCCTTGGACGTCGATGCGTCAGCATCTAGGGCGAATGATCGATCGAAATGAGCTGGCGGGCGAGGTGCTTCGTCAGTTGACGCGCTATGTGTCTCTTCATTGGCAGAGTGGTTTTTCCAGCGTGCGCGATGAATGGGAGGTGCTCCATCTGTGGCGCGGCCGTCCGGTGGCGCTACTGGCTGGCACCAACGCGACGCTGGGGGTGGTGCTGGGTGTCGACGATCGTGGCGCCATTCGTCTCGAGGTGGATGGTGTCGAACAGGTTTTCAGTGGCGGTGAGTTGAGCCTGAGGTTGCAGCATGATTCTTGAGCTCGACTGCGGTAACAGTTTCATCAAGTGGCGAGTGATTTCGCCTGGCGGCCGTGAGCGTATCTGTGCAGGCATCGTCGACTCCGACGACGGGCTTTTCGAGGCTCTTGCCGGTTCCGGTGTGAAGGTACAGCGCTGCCGCCTGGTCAGCGTGCGCAGCGATGCAGAGACCGAGCAGTTGGTCACTCGATTGAAAGCCTCACTAGGTGTCGAGGTGGTCTGCGCGCAGTCCTCCAGCCAGGTGGGTGGCGTTCGCAACGGCTATCACGACTATCAGCGTCTGGGGTTGGACAGGTGGTTGGCGCTGCTTGGTGGTTATCATCTGGGGCAGCGGGCCTGCTTGGTGGTCGACTTGGGCACCGCTGTGACGGCTGATTTCGTTTCCGCCGATGGCGAGCATCTCGGAGGGTTCATTTGCCCGGGGCTGCCCCTCATGCGAGATCAGTTGAGCACCCATACCCGGCGCATTCGCTATGACCGGGAGGTTGCGCTGGCAGCATTGCAAGAGCTCGAACCTGGTCGCTCAACTGCAGAGGCTGTAGAGCGTGGCTGCTTGCTGATGTTGAGAGGGTTCGTCGCCGAGCAGCTGGCTCAGGCGCGCTCGCGCTTTCCCGGTGGCTTCGAGGTCTTCCTGACGGGAGGGGACGCTGAGCTGGTGCGGGATGCGGTGCCAGAGGCTCAGGTCGTTCCTGATCTGGTTTTCGTTGGGCTGGCTATCGCCTGCCCCTTGAGTTGAGACAAGGCATGCGCTGGATTCTTCTGCTGCTCATATTGCTCAATGCCTTTTATTACGTGTGGCATCAACAGCAGGCTCCCTTGCGGGCCAAGGAAGTGGCGCCGGCGGGCGCCTATCAGGGTGCGAGGCAGGATATTCGCTTGCTGAGCGAGTCCAGCTCGCCGCGCGCCAGGGCGGATGAATCCGCGTCTGCCAGTGCATCTGCTGCTGTGTGTCTCTATCTCGGAAGCTTCGAGGCAGAAGAGAAGGCCAGAGTGGTCGAGCAGCGCCTGTTGAGTCTGGATATTCAGGCCGAGGTGCGTAGTGTTGATGCTGCGGCCGGGGTCGAGTATTGGGTCTATCTGCCGCCGCTCGCCTCCAGGCAGGCATCTCTTCGTCAGTTGCGAGAGCTTCAGGCGCGGCGCATCGACAGTTACATCATTACCCAGGGCGAGCTGGCCAATGGCATTTCTCTCGGGATATTTCCTCGCGGCGATTCGGCTGGCAGTGTCATGCAGCGCTTGCGGGAGGCGGGGTACGAGCCCCAGATGCGCGAACTGTCGCGTGCGCATCGCAGCTTCTGGGTGCGTGTAGCGCCTGAAAGCAGGCGCTTGGCCGATGAGTTTTTACTTGGGCGTTTGGCTGGAGACTTTGCTGGTTTGCAGCATCAATTAATGCCGTGTGAAGGCGTTGCATTGCTCCAGTAGTTTGCATAGAATGGCGCCCGCTTCGCAGGGTGGTCAAAGTTGGTTCCCGACGAAGATGTTGTCAAAGTAGCTAACCTCAAGATTTTAATGAGAAAAAGCTTGACAGCAGGGTGGCAGATCTAGAAAATGCCGCCTCACTTTGGAGGGGTTCCCGAGCGGCCAAAGGGATCAGACTGTAAATCTGACGTCATCGACTTCGAAGGTTCGAATCCTTCCCCCTCCACCAGATTCGGCGTGAGCTGCAGGCTCCGCGGGTATAGTTCAGTGGTAGAACCTCAGCCTTCCAAGCTGATGATGCGGGTTCGATTCCCGCTACCCGCTCCAGTTTGTGGTTGGCGCAATAGAGTTTGGCTCATGTAGCTCAGCTGGTAGAGCACACCCTTGGTAAGGGTGAGGTCAGCGGTTCAAATCCGCTCATGAGCTCCATCTAATGAAGGCAGATATGAAAGTATCTGCCTTTGTTTTAATGGCGGCATGGCTTGCTCAATTCTTCGCTAGGAGACGGTCAAGATGGCTAAAGAGAAATTCGAACGTAACAAACCGCACGTCAACGTCGGCACCATCGGTCACGTTGACCACGGTAAGACCACTCTGACCGCTGCCCTGACTCGCGTCTGCTCCGAAGTATTCGGTTCGGCTCGTGTTGATTTCGACAAGATCGACAGCGCTCCGGAAGAAAAAGCTCGTGGTATCACCATCAACACCGCGCACGTAGAGTACGACTCCAACATTCGTCACTACGCGCACGTTGACTGCCCGGGTCACGCTGACTATGTGAAGAACATGATCACCGGTGCTGCCCAGATGGACGGCGCGATCCTGGTCTGCTCGGCTGCCGACGGCCCCATGCCGCAAACCCGTGAGCACATCCTGCTGTCCCGTCAGGTTGGCGTTCCGTACATCGTTGTCTTCCTGAACAAGGCTGACATGGTTGACGACGCCGAGCTGCTGGAGCTGGTCGAGATGGAAGTTCGCGACCTGCTGAGCACCTACGATTTCCCGGGTGACGACACTCCGATCATCATCGGCTCCGCGCTGATGGCGCTGAACGGCGAAGACACCAACGAGCTGGGCACCAGTGCCGTCAAGAAGCTGGTTGAGACTCTGGATACCTACATTCCTGAGCCGGTTCGTGCCATCGATCGTCCGTTCCTGATGCCGATCGAAGACGTGTTCTCGATCTCCGGCCGCGGTACTGTAGTAACCGGTCGTGTCGAGCGCGGTATCGTCAAAATCCAGGAAGAAATCGAAATCGTTGGTCTGCGTCCGACCACCAAGACCACCTGCACCGGCGTTGAGATGTTCCGCAAGCTGCTGGACGAAGGTCGTGCTGGTGAGAACTGCGGCGTGCTGCTGCGCGGCACCAAGCGTGATGAAGTCGAGCGTGGTCAGGTTCTGGCCAAGCCGGGCACCATCAAGCCGCACACCAAGTTCGAAGCTGAAGTGTACGTGCTGTCCAAGGAAGAAGGTGGTCGTCACACCCCGTTCTTCAAGGGCTACCGTCCGCAGTTCTACTTCCGTACCACTGACGTGACCGGTTCGTGCGAACTGCCGGAAGGCGTTGAGATGGTAATGCCGGGCGACAACATCAAGATGGTTGTTACCCTGATCAAGCCGATCGCCATGGAAGACGGCCTGCGTTTCGCGATCCGCGAAGGCGGTCGTACCGTCGGTGCCGGCGTGGTTGCCAAGATCATCGAGTAATCGGTTGATCTGTTCCTCTCGGGCCGGCATAATGGTCGGCCTGATTTTGCTTTAGGTCAGTAGCTCAATTGGCAGAGCGGCGGTCTCCAAAACCGCAGGTTGGGGGTTCGATTCCCTCCTGACCTGCCATTTTCTAACGAATCTGGCGTGTCTTTCACAGGATCCTCTCGAATGAATGTTAAGGCTGAAGCCAAAGACTCTCGCTTTGATCTGGTCAAGTGGCTGGTTGTCGCTGCCCTGGTTGCTGTGGGTGTCGTGGGTAATCAGTACTTCTCTGCTGAGCCGGTTCTGTATCGTGTTCTGGGTCTGGTGGCGTTGGCTGCTGTTGCTGCGTTCGTGGCATTTCAGACTGCTCGTGGTCAGGCCTTTGCGGTGCTGCTGAAAGAAGCGCGCGTCGAGATTCGTAAAGTTGTTTGGCCGACCCGCCAGGAGACCATGCAGACCACTCTGATCGTGGTTGCAGTGGTTCTGGTAATGGCGCTGCTGCTGTGGGGGCTCGATTCCCTGCTCGGTTGGCTTGTTTCCCTGATTGTTGGTTAAGGGTGTCTCGTGGCTAAGCGTTGGTACGTCGTGCATGCTTACTCGGGTTACGAGAAGCATGTCATGCGCTCGCTCATCGAGCGCGTGAAGCTGGCTGGCATGGAAGATGACTTCGGTGAGATTCTCGTTCCCACTGAAGAAGTGGTCGAGATGCGCAATGGTCAGAAGCGCAAGAGTGAGCGCAAGTTCTTCCCTGGCTATGTTCTGGTGCAGATGGAAATGAACGAGGCGACTTGGCACTTGATCAAGGATACGCCGCGCGTCATGGGTTTCATTGGTGGCACTGCCGACAAGCCGGCGCCGATCACCGAAAAAGAAGCCGAAGCCATCCTGCGTCGTGTTGCCGACAGTGGTGACAAGCCCAAGCCGAAGACGCTGTTCGAGCCGGGCGAGATGGTTCGTGTTGTCGATGGTCCGTTCGCCGATTTCGGTGGCGTGGTCGAAGAAGTGAATTACGAGAAGAGCCGCATCCAGGTTGCTGTGACCATCTTCGGTCGCTCCACCCCGGTCGAGCTGGAGTTCAGTCAGGTCGAAAAGGCATAACTGACATAAGCATCCCTCACCCCGCAGCCTTAGGCTGCGGGGTTTTGTCGTCACTGGGATAAATGCGTAAGTAACCTCGGGGAGCCGTCAGGCGTTCGAACCCGAAATTGGAGTAGCTAATGGCTAAGAAGATTCAGGCTTATATCAAGCTGCAGGTTAAAGCCGGTCAGGCAAACCCGTCGCCACCCGTCGGTCCCGCTCTGGGTCAGCACGGCGTGAACATCATGGAATTCTGCAAGGCGTTCAACGCCAAGACTCAGGGCATGGAACCTGGTCTGCCGACTCCTGTGATCATCACCGTTTACAGCGACCGCAGCTTCACCTTTGAAACCAAGAGCACCCCGGCATCGGTACTGCTGAAGAAGGCCGCTGGCCTGACCAGCGGCTCCGCTCGTCCGAACACCGTCAAAGTAGGCACCGTTACCCGTGCTCAGCTGGAAGAGATCGCCAAGACCAAGCAGGCCGATCTGACTGCCGCTGACCTGGATGCGGCCGTGCGCACCATCGCCGGCTCCGCTCGTAGCATGGGCCTGAACGTGGAGGGTGTGTAATGGCTAAGTTGACCAAGCGCCAAAAGGCCATCGCGGCCAAGGTTGAAGCCGGCAAGGCCTACACCTTCGAAGAAGCTGCCAGCCTGCTGGCCGAGCTGTCTGCCGTCAAGTTCACCGAGTCCTTCGACGTCGCCGTGAACCTGGGCGTAGACCCGCGTAAATCCGACCAGGTCGTACGTGGCGCCACCGTTCTGCCGAACGGCACTGGCAAGACCGTACGCGTTGCCGTGTTCACCCAGGGTCCGGGCGCTGAAGCTGCCCTGGCTGCCGGTGCCGACAAGGTTGGTATGGACGATCTGGCTGCCGAAATGAAGGCCGGCGATCTGAACTACGACGTGGTCATCGCTTCCCCGGACGCCATGCGCGTCGTTGGCCAGCTGGGCCAGGTACTGGGTCCGCGCGGCCTGATGCCGAACCCGAAAGTCGGCACCGTGACTCCGGACGTCGCTACCGCCGTGAAGAACGCCAAGGCTGGTCAGGTGCGTTTCCGTACCGACAAGAACGGCATCATCCACACCTCCGTCGGCAAGGTCGGCTTCGAAGCCGCCGCGCTGAAGCAGAACGTGGAAGCCCTGCTGTCCGACCTGAAGCGTCTGAAGCCGTCGACCTCGAAAGGTATCTACGTCAAGCGCGTGACCCTGAGCACCACCATGGGTCCGGGTCTGATCATCGATCAGGCTTCGCTCGACGCGTAAGTGATTGGGCCGGCAGCCGTGTGCTGCCGGCTTTGAAAGATTGGGGTCCCTGCCTGGCGGGGGCTATCCAAGACCGTAGGTGACTCACGTTTTAAATGTCAGGTTCGCCTGATGGCCTACGCAGATGGTGCTCCCGATTCGTTACCGAATCAGACACCAAAACGCCGCCGAACCTCGGTTTGGCGAAACGGTAAAATCCAGGAGTAAACCCGTGGCAATTAAACTCGAAGACAAGAAGGCCATCGTCGCTGAAGTCAACGAGGCTGCCAAAGCCGGTCTGTCCGCTGTCGTGGCTGATGCCCGTGGCGTGACTGTCGGCGCAATGACCGGACTCCGTAAAGAGGCCCGCGAAGCTGGTGTGTACGTGAAAGTCGTGCGTAACACCCTGCTCAAGCGCGCCGTTGAAGGCACTCAGTTCGACGTGCTCAACGACGTGTTCAAAGGCCCGACCCTGATCGCTTTCTCCAACGAACACCCGGGCGCTGCTGCTCGTCTGTTCAAGGAGTTCGCCAAGGGTCAGGACAAGTTCGAGATCAAGGCAGCTGCGTTCGAGGGCAAGTACCTCGCAGCAAACCAGATCGACGTACTGGCAAGCCTGCCGACCCGCGACGAGGGCATCGCCCAGCTGATGAGCGTTATCCAAGGCGCCACCAGCAAACTCGCTCGCACTCTGGCAGCCATTCGCGACCAGAAAGAAGCTGCTGCTGCCTAAGGCGGCGTGAGCCCTTTCGAAATCAAACGTTTAATTTGATGGTCGCGTAGGCCGTCACCCCAATACAGGAATTGATAGTCATGTCTCTGACTAACGAGCAAATCATCGAAGCTATCGGCCAGAAATCCGTTATGGAAATCGTTGAGCTGATCAAGGCGATGGAAGAAACCTTCGGCGTTACCGCTGCTGCTGCCGTTGCCGCTGGCCCGGCTGCTGGCGCTGCTGCCGCTGTTGAAGAGCAAACCGAGTTCAACGTTGTCCTGGCTGAAGCCGGCGACAAGAAAGTGAACGTGATCAAGGCTGTTCGCGAGCTGACCGGTCTGGGCCTGAAAGAAGCCAAGGAGAAGGTCGACACCGCTCCTCAGGTCATCGCTGAAGGTCTGACCAAAGAAGCTGCTGAAGACGCCAAGAAGAAGCTGGAAGAAGCTGGCGCCAAGGTCGAGCTCAAGTAAGTTCGCACCTTGCGTCTACAGCCCGAGCGATTCGCACAAGGCTGACGGCTGGTGGCTTTTGCCACCGGCCTTTTTCCGTTCTAGGTTGGCTGTTCGTCAGCCGACCTGGAGCCGGGAAAGATCCCGCCCGAGAGGCGGTTGCAAACCGAGGGTTTGCACGATTTTCTGGTCATCGCCGCCGGCGCTGACCAAACAAGCAGGTGACCAAGCTGGGGAACGCTGATGGCTTACTCATACACTGAGAAAAAACGTATCCGCAAGGACTTTAGCAAGTTGCCGGATGTCATGGATGTGCCTTACCTCCTGGCCATCCAGCTGGATTCCTATCGCGAATTCCTGCAGCAAGGGGTGAGCAAGGAGCAGTTCCGTGACATCGGCCTGCATGCGGCCTTCAAATCCGTATTCCCGATCATCAGCTACTCCGGCAACGCCGCCCTGGAGTACGTCGGCTATCGCCTGGGCGAGCCGGCGTTCGACGTCAAGGAGTGCGTCCTGCGTGGCGTGACCTTCGCCGTGCCGCTGCGCGTGAAAGTACGTCTGATCATTTTCGACAAAGAATCGTCGAACAAAGCGATCAAGGACATCAAAGAGCAGGAAGTGTACATGGGCGAAATTCCGCTCATGACCGAGAACGGTACCTTCGTCATCAACGGTACCGAGCGCGTGATCGTTTCCCAGCTGCACCGTTCGCCGGGCGTGTTCTTCGACCACGACCGTGGCAAGACCCACAGCTCGGGCAAGCTGCTGTACTCCGCTCGCATCATCCCCTACCGCGGTTCCTGGCTGGACTTCGAGTTCGATCCGAAGGACGCGGTATTCGTGCGTATCGACCGTCGCCGCAAACTGCCGGCGTCCGTCCTGCTGCGCGCGCTCGGCTACAGCACCGAAGAGGTGCTGGATGCCTTCTACGACACCAACGTGTTCCACGTTAAGAACGAGAGCCTGAGCCTGGAGCTGGTGCCTCAGCGTCTGCGTGGCGAAGTCGCGGTTCTGGACATCAAGGACGCCAGCGGCAAGGTGATCGTGGAGCAGGGCCGTCGTATCACGGCTCGCCACATCAACCAGCTGGACAAGGCTGGCATCAAGGAGCTGGAAGTTCCGCTCGATTACGTCATTGGCCGTACCACTGCCAAGGCCATCGTGCACCCGGCTACCGGCGAGATCATCGCCGAGTGCAACACCGAGCTGACCGCCGACCTGCTGGCCAAGATGGCCAAGGCCAACGTCGTTCGCTTCGAGACCCTGTACACCAACGACATCGATTGCGGTCCGTTCATCTCCGATACCCTGAAGATCGACAGCACCACCAATCAGCTGGAAGCGCTGGTCGAGATCTACCGCATGATGCGTCCCGGCGAGCCGCCAACCAAGGACGCTGCCGAGACCCTGTTCAACAACCTGTTCTTCAGCGCCGAGCGTTACGACCTGTCCGCCGTGGGCCGCATGAAGTTCAACCGTCGTATCGGTCGCACCGAGATCGAAGGTTCGGGCGTGCTGAGCAAGGAAGACATCGTTGCCGTACTCAAGACCCTGGTCGACATCCGTAACGGCAAGGGCATCGTCGACGACATCGACCACCTGGGTAACCGTCGCGTGCGTTGCGTCGGCGAGATGGCCGAGAACCAGTTCCGCGTTGGTCTGGTGCGCGTCGAGCGCGCGGTCAAGGAACGTCTGTCCATGGCCGAAAGCGAAGGCCTGATGCCGCAGGACCTGATCAACGCCAAGCCGGTTGCGGCGGCGGTGAAGGAGTTCTTCGGTTCCAGCCAGCTCTCGCAGTTCATGGACCAGAACAACCCGCTCTCCGAGATCACCCACAAGCGCCGCGTCTCCGCACTCGGTCCGGGCGGTCTGACCCGTGAGCGCGCCGGCTTCGAAGTCCGCGACGTACACCCGACCCACTACGGCCGTGTGTGCCCGATCGAAACCCCTGAAGGTCCGAACATCGGTCTGATCAACTCGCTGGCTGCCTACGCCCGCACCAACCAGTACGGCTTCCTGGAGAGCCCGTACCGCGTGGTCAAGGAAGGCAAGGTCACCGACGAGATCGTGTTCCTGTCCGCCATCGAAGAAGCCGATCACGTGATCGCCCAGGCGTCCGCCACCCTGAACGACAAGGGTGAGCTGGTCGACGAGCTGGTAGCCGTACGTCACCTGAACGAATTCACCGTCAAGGCGCCGGAAGACGTCACCCTGATGGACGTATCGCCGAAGCAGGTAGTCTCGGTTGCCGCCTCGCTGATTCCGTTCCTCGAGCACGACGACGCCAACCGTGCACTCATGGGTTCGAACATGCAGCGTCAGGCTGTTCCGACCCTGCGCGCCGACAAGCCGCTGGTAGGTACCGGCATGGAGCGCAACGTCGCCCGTGACTCCGGCGTCTGCGTCGTGGCCCGTCGTGGCGGCGTGATCGACTCGGTCGATGCCAGCCGTATCGTGGTTCGCGTCAACGACGACGAAGTCGAGACTGGCGAAGCCGGTGTCGACATCTACAACCTGACCAAATACACCCGCTCCAACCAGAACACCTGCATCAACCAGCGTCCGCTGGTGAGCAAGGGTGATCAGGTAGCGCGTGGCGACATCATGGCTGACGGCCCGTCCACCGACATGGGTGAACTTGCGCTGGGTCAGAACATGCGCGTTGCGTTCATGCCGTGGAACGGCTTCAACTTCGAAGACTCCATCTGCCTGTCCGAGCGCGTGGTTCAGGAAGACCGCTTCACCACCATCCACATCCAGGAACTGACCTGTGTGGCGCGTGACACCAAGCTCGGCCCAGAGGAAATCTCCTCTGACATCCCGAACGTGGGTGAAGCGGCTCTGAACAAGCTGGACGAAGCCGGTATCGTCTACGTCGGCGCCGAAGTTGGTCCGGGCGACATCCTGGTCGGTAAGGTCACCCCGAAAGGCGAGACCCAGCTGACTCCGGAAGAAAAACTGCTGCGTGCGATCTTCGGTGAGAAGGCGTCCGACGTGAAGGACACCTCCCTGCGCGTGCCGACCGGCACCAAGGGCACCGTCATCGACGTGCAGGTCTTCACCCGTGATGGCGTCGAGCGCGACAGCCGCGCCCTGGCCATCGAGAAGCAGCAGCTGGACGAGATCCGCAAGGACCTCAACGAAGAGTTCCGCATCGTCGAAGGCGCGACCTTCGAGCGTCTGCGTTCGGCTCTGGTTGGCGCGATCGCCGAAGGCGGCGCGGGTCTGAAGAAAGGCACCGCGATCACCGACGAGTTCCTCGACGGTCTCGAGCGTGGCCAGTGGTTCAAACTGCGCATGGCCGACGACGCCCTGAACGAGCAGCTGGAGAAGGCCCAGGCCTACATCTCCGACCGCCGTCAGATGCTCGACGACAAGTTCGAAGACAAGAAGCGCAAGCTGCAGCAGGGCGATGACCTGGCGCCGGGCGTGCTGAAGATCGTCAAGGTCTACCTGGCCATCCGCCGTCGCATCCAGCCGGGTGACAAGATGGCCGGTCGTCACGGTAACAAGGGTGTGGTCTCGGTGATCATGCCGGTCGAAGACATGCCGCACGACGCCAACGGCACGCCGGTGGACATCGTCCTGAACCCGCTGGGCGTACCGTCGCGTATGAACGTCGGTCAGATCCTCGAAACCCACCTGGGCCTCGCGGCCAAGGGCCTGGGCGAGAAGATCAACCGCATGCTCGAAGAGCAGCGCAAGGTTGCCGAACTGCGCAAGTTCCTCGCCGAGATCTACAACGAGATCGGTGGTCGTCAGGAAAACCTCGACGAGTTCTCCGATACCGAGATCCTCGAGCTGGCGAAGAACCTCAAAGGCGGTGTACCGATGGCGACTGCCGTGTTCGACGGCGCCAAGGAAACCGAGATCAAGGCCATGCTGAAGCTGGCCGATCTGCCGGAAAGCGGCCAGATGCGCCTGTTCGACGGTCGTACCGGTAACCAGTTCGAGCGCCCGACCACCGTCGGCTACATGTACATGCTGAAACTGAACCACCTGGTGGACGACAAGATGCACGCGCGTTCCACTGGTTCCTACAGCCTGGTTACTCAGCAGCCGCTGGGTGGTAAGGCGCAGTTCGGTGGTCAGCGCTTCGGGGAGATGGAGGTCTGGGCGCTGGAAGCCTACGGCGCCGCCTACACCCTGCAGGAAATGCTGACCGTGAAGTCGGACGACGTGAACGGCCGTACCAAGATGTACAAGAACATCGTGGATGGCGATCACCGTATGGAGCCGGGCATGCCCGAGTCCTTCAACGTACTGATCAAAGAGATCCGTTCGCTCGGCATCGACATCGATCTGGAAACCGAATAACACGACGTGAATCGGCAGCGGGGCTAGTCCAGCTCGCTGCCCGCTCCGCCAGGAGGAAAGGCCTTGAAAGACCTACTGAATTTGCTGAAAAACCAGGGTCAGATCGAAGAGTTCGACGCCATCCGCATCGGGTTGGCCTCGCCTGAGATGATCCGTTCGTGGTCGTTCGGTGAAGTTAAAAAGCCGGAAACCATCAACTACCGTACCTTCAAGCCTGAGCGCGACGGCCTGTTCTGCGCCAAGATCTTTGGCCCGGTCAAGGACTACGAGTGCCTGTGCGGCAAGTACAAGCGCCTCAAGCACCGCGGCGTGATCTGCGAGAAGTGCGGCGTTGAAGTGGCCCTGGCCAAGGTTCGTCGTGAGCGCATGGCGCACATCGAACTGGCCTCGCCGGTTGCCCACATCTGGTTCCTCAAGTCGCTGCCGTCCCGTATCGGCCTGCTGATGGACATGACCCTGCGTGACATCGAACGCGTGCTCTATTTCGAGAGCTACGTGGTGATCGATCCGGGCATGACCACCCTCGAGAAGGGCCAGCTGCTGAACGACGAGCAGTACTTCGAAGCCCTCGAAGAGTTCGGTGACGACTTCGACGCGCGCATGGGCGCCGAGGCCGTCCGCGAGCTGCTGCACGCCATCGACCTGGATCACGAGATCGGCCGCCTGCGTGAAGAGATTCCGCAGACCAACTCCGAGACCAAGATCAAGAAGCTGTCCAAGCGCCTGAAGCTGATGGAAGCCTTCAAGGACTCCGGCAACCTGCCGGAGTGGATGGTGCTGACCGTTCTGCCGGTGCTGCCGCCGGACCTGCGTCCGCTGGTACCGCTGGATGGCGGCCGCTTCGCGACTTCGGACCTGAACGATCTGTATCGCCGCGTGATCAACCGTAACAACCGTCTGAAGCGCCTGCTCGATCTGTCGGCGCCGGACATCATCGTGCGCAACGAAAAGCGCATGCTGCAGGAAGCGGTCGACGCCCTGCTCGACAACGGCCGTCGCGGTCGCGCCATCACCGGCTCGAACAAGCGTCCGCTGAAGTCGCTGGCCGACATGATCAAAGGTAAGCAAGGTCGCTTCCGTCAGAACCTGCTCGGTAAGCGCGTGGACTACTCCGGTCGTTCCGTGATCACCGTGGGCCCGACCCTGCGTCTGCACCAGTGCGGTCTGCCGAAGAAGATGGCCCTGGAACTGTTCAAGCCGTTCATCTTCGGCAAGCTGGAAATGCGTGGTCTGGCGACCACTATTAAGGCCGCCAAGAAGATGGTCGAGCGCGAGCTGCCGGAGGTCTGGGACGTTCTCGCTGAAGTGATCCGCGAACACCCCGTCCTGCTCAACCGCGCACCGACCCTGCACCGTCTGGGTATCCAGGCGTTCGAGCCGGTACTGATCGAAGGTAAGGCGATTCAGCTGCACCCGCTGGTCTGCGCCGCGTACAACGCCGACTTCGACGGTGACCAGATGGCCGTTCACGTGCCGCTGACCCTGGAAGCCCAGCTCGAAGCGCGCGCGCTGATGATGTCGACCAACAACATCCTCTCGCCCGCCAACGGCGAGCCGATCATCGTGCCGTCGCAGGACGTGGTACTGGGTCTGTACTACATGACCCGTGAAGCGGTGAACGCCAAGGGTGAAGGTCGCGTCTTCGCCGACCTGCAGGAAGTCGACCGCGTGTTCCGCGCCGGCGAAGCGTCCCTGCACGCCCGCGTGAAAGTGCGTATCAACGAAACCGTCAAAGAAAAAGACGGTTCGATCACCAAGAACACCCGTATCGTCGACACCACCGTCGGCCGTGCGCTGCTGTTCCAGATCGTGCCGGCGGGCCTGTCCTACGACGTGGTCAACCAGCCGATGAAGAAGAAGGCGATCTCCAAGCTGATCAACCAGTGCTACCGCACCGTGGGTCTGAAGGACACCGTCATCTTCGCTGACCAGCTGATGTACACCGGTTTCGCCTACTCGACCATCTCCGGTGTGTCGATCGGCGTGAACGACTTCGTCATCCCGGAAGAAAAGGCGCGCATCATCGACGCCGCCACCGAGGAAGTGAAGGAAATCGAGTCGCAGTACGCCTCCGGCCTGGTCACCCAGGGCGAGAAGTACAACAAGGTGATCGACCTCTGGTCGAAGGCCAACGACGAAGTGTCCAAGGCGATGATGGCCAACCTCTCGAAAGAGCCGGTTGTCGATCGCGAAGGCAAGACCGTCGAGCAGGAGTCCTTCAACTCCATGTACATGATGGCGGACTCCGGTGCGCGTGGTAGCGCCGCCCAGATCCGTCAGCTGGCCGGTATGCGTGGCCTGATGGCCAAGCCGGACGGCTCCATCATCGAGACGCCGATCACCGCGAACTTCCGCGAAGGTCTGTCGGTTCTGCAGTACTTCATCTCCACCCACGGTGCTCGTAAGGGTCTGGCGGATACCGCACTGAAGACCGCGAACTCCGGTTACCTGACCCGTCGTCTGGTCGACGTGGCCCAGGATCTGGTGGTGACCGAGATCGATTGCGGCACCGAGCAGGGCCTGCTGATGACCCCGCACATCGAAGGTGGTGACGTCGTCGAGCCGCTGGGTGAGCGCGTACTGGGCCGTGTGATTGCCAAGGACGTGTTCAAGCCGGGCACCGAGGACGTCATCGTTCCGGCCGGCACCCTGATCGACGAGAAGTGGGTCGAGTTCATCGAGCTCAACAGCGTCGACGAAGTGGTCGTGCGTTCGCCGATCACCTGCGAAACCCGCTACGGCATCTGCGCCAAGTGCTACGGTCGCGACCTGGCTCGCGGTCACCAGGTCAACATCGGTGAAGCGGTCGGCGTCATCGCCGCCCAGTCCATCGGTGAGCCGGGTACCCAGCTGACCATGCGTACCTTCCACATCGGTGGTGCTGCAAGCCGTACCTCGGCTGCCGACAGCGTCCAGGTGAAGAACGGTGGTGCGATCCGTCTGCACAACCTGAAGCACGTCGAGCGTGTCGACGGCAACCTGGTAGCGGTTTCCCGCTCCGGCGAGCTGGCCGTGGCCGACGAGTTCGGTCGTGAGCGCGAGCGCTACAAGCTGCCGTACGGTGCCGTGATCTCCGTGAAGGAAGGTGACAAGGTCGACGCTGGCGCCATCGTCGCCAAGTGGGACCCGCACACCCACCCGATCGTGACCGAAATGAAGGGTATCGTGACCTTCGTCGGCATGGAGGAGGGCATCACCATCAAGCGTCAGACCGACGAACTCACCGGTCTGACCAACATCGAGGTTCTCGATCCGAAGGATCGTCCGGCTGCTGGCAAGGACATTCGTCCGGCCATCAAGATGGTCGACGCCAACGGCAAGGAACTGCTGCTGCCGGGTACCGACGTTCCCGCCCAGTACTTCCTGCCTGCCAACGCCCTGGTCGGCGTGGCGGACGGTGCGCAGATCGCGGTCGGTGACGTTATCGCCCGTATCCCGCAGGAAACCTCGAAGACTCGCGACATCACCGGTGGTCTGCCGCGCGTTGCCGATCTGTTCGAAGCTCGTCGTCCGAAGGAAGCTTCGATCCTGGCGGAAATCAGCGGCACCATCAGCTTCGGCAAGGAGACCAAGGGCAAGCGCCGTCTGGTCATCACCCCGACCGATGGCAGCGATCCGTACGAGGAGCTGATTCCGAAGTGGCGTCACCTGAACGTCTTCGAGGGCGAACAAGTGAACCGCGGCGAAGTCATCTCCGACGGCCCGAGCGATCCGCACGACATCCTGCGTCTGCTGGGTGTCAGCGCGCTGGCCAAGTACATCGTCAACGAGATCCAGGACGTTTACCGTCTGCAGGGCGTGAAGATCAACGACAAGCACATCGAGACCATCCTGCGTCAGATGCTGCGTAAGGTTGAAGTCACCGAGTCCGGCGATTCGTCCTTCATCAAGGGCGACCAGATGGAACTCACCCAGGTTCTGGGCGAGAACGAGCGTCTGGCCGAAGAGGACAAGTTCGTCGCCAAGTACACCCGCGTACTGCTGGGTATCACCAAGGCGTCGCTGTCCACCGAGTCCTTCATCTCGGCAGCGTCCTTCCAGGAAACCACCCGCGTCCTCACCGAGGCGGCGGTCACTGGCAAGCGCGACTACCTGCGTGGTCTGAAAGAGAACGTGGTCGTGGGTCGTCTGATCCCGGCCGGTACCGGTCTGGCCTATCACAGCGAGCGCAAGCGCAAGCGTGATGCCGACAAGCCGGTACGTGTCAGCGCCAGTGAGGTGGAAGCCGCACTGACCGAAGCGCTGAACTCCAGCGGAAATTGAGTCGAAGCCTCGCTAGTTCGCTAGCGGGGCTTTGCCTTGACTGGGGGCGTGAGTCTCTTTAGACTCATGCACCCCTAAATTTGGCAGGGCGTTTGGCTCTGCCATCTTTATTTGTGAGCGTCGAAAGACAACAGTGGAGCTAGTAGATGGCAACTATCAACCAGCTGGTACGTCAGCCGCGTAAGCGTATCGTCGAGAAATCCGACGTGCCTGCGCTGCAGAACTGCCCGCAGCGCCGTGGCGTGTGCACCCGCGTGTACACCACCACGCCGAAGAAACCTAACTCGGCACTGCGTAAAGTGTGCCGTGTGCGTCTGACCAACGGCTACGAAGTGTCTTCGTACATCGGCGGTGAAGGCCACAACCTGCAAGAGCACAGCGTCGTGCTGATCCGTGGCGGTCGTGTAAAGGACCTTCCGGGTGTGCGCTACCACACCGTGCGTGGTTCGCTGGATACCTCCGGCGTCAAAGACCGTAAGCAGGGTCGTTCCAAGTACGGTACCAAGCGTCCGAAATAAGGCCGCTTGATCCTTTTTATTTAGTTGAGTCGATAAGAGTAAGGTCGGGCGCGGCGTTCGCCGTTGGTCCCGAGCTAACCTGAAGACCGTTTGAGGGCTTATCAATGCCAAGACGTCGTGTAGCAGCCAAGCGTGAGATCCTGGACGATCCGAAATACGGAAGCCAGATCCTCGCCAAATTCATGAACCACGTGATGGAAAGCGGCAAGAAGGCCGTGGCCGAGCGCATCGTTTACGGTGCTCTGGACACTGTCAAAGCACGCAAGAACAGCGATCCCCTGGAGATCTTCGAGAAAGCTCTCGACGCCATCGCTCCGCTGGTCGAAGTCAAGTCCCGCCGTGTAGGCGGTGCTACCTACCAGGTTCCGGTCGAAGTTCGTCCGTCCCGTCGTAACGCCCTGGCCATGCGCTGGCTGGTGGACTACGCGCGCAAGCGCGGCGAGAAGTCCATGGCTCTGCGTCTGGCTGGTGAGCTGCTGGATGCTGCTGAAGGCAAAGGCGCTGCTGTCAAGAAGCGTGAAGACGTGCACCGTATGGCCGAGGCCAACAAGGCTTTCTCGCACTACCGCTTCTAATTCCGGCTCCACTAACCTTGCGAGGGCTTTATGGCTCGTAATACAGCAATTAACCGCTACCGTAACATCGGTATCTGTGCCCACGTTGACGCGGGCAAGACCACCACTACCGAGCGGATCCTGTTCTACACAGGCCTGAGCCACAAGATGGGCGAGGTGCATGATGGCGCCGCGACCACCGACTGGATGGTTCAGGAGCAGGAGCGTGGTATCACCATTACTTCTGCTGCGATCACCACCTTCTGGGAAGGTTCTCGTCGTCAGTACGACAAGTACCGCGTAAACGTCATCGATACCCCCGGTCACGTTGACTTCACCATCGAAGTAGAGCGCTCCCTGCGCGTACTCGACGGCGCTGTCGTTGTGTTCTGCGGTACCTCGGGCGTTGAGCCGCAGTCCGAAACCGTATGGCGTCAGGCCAACAAGTACGGTGTTCCGCGTATCGTCTACGTGAACAAGATGGACCGTGCCGGTGCCAACTTCCTGCGCGTCGTCGGTCAGATCAAGAACCGTCTGGGTCACACCCCGGTTCCGATCCAGATCGCCATCGGTGCCGAAGAGAACTTCGAAGGTCAGGTCGACCTGATCAAGATGAAGGCCATCTACTGGAACGACGATGACAAGGGTACTACCTACCGTGAGGAAGAAATTCCTGCCGAGCTGGTAGACCTGGCCAACGAGTGGCGCTCCAACATGGTCGAGGCAGCTGCCGAAGCCAGCGAAGAGCTGATGAACAAGTACCTGGAAGAAGGTGACCTGTCGGCCGAGGACATCAAGGCCGGTCTGCGCGCCCGTACTCTGGCGAGCGAGATCGTGCCGGCTGTCTGTGGCTCCTCCTTCAAGAACAAGGGTGTTCCCCTGGTTCTCGATGCCGTCATCGACTTCCTGCCTGCTCCGACCGAAATTCCGGCGATCAAGGGTATTCACCCTGATCTGGCTGACAAGCCGAAAGAGCAGATGGAAGAGTCCGACTACGACGAGCGTCATGCAGACGACAACGAGCCGTTCTCGGCTCTGGCGTTCAAGATCGCTACCGACCCGTTCGTTGGTACCCTGACCTTCGTTCGCGTTTACTCGGGCGTTCTGGAGTCTGGCCAGTCGGTCATCAACTCCGTGAAAGGCAAGAAAGAGCGCGTTGGTCGTATGGTGCAGATGCACGCCAACCAGCGTGACGAGATCAAAGAGGTACGCGCTGGCGACATCGCTGCTCTGATCGGCATGAAGGACGTCACCACTGGTGAAACCCTGTGCGATCCGGACAAGCCGATCATCCTCGAGCGTATGGACTTCCCGGAGCCGGTCATCTCGGTAGCTGTAGAGCCGAAGACCAAGGCCGACCAGGAGAAGATGGGTATCGCTCTGGGCAAACTGGCTCAGGAAGACCCGTCGTTCCGCGTCAAGACCGACGAAGAGACTGGTCAGACCATCATCTCCGGTATGGGTGAGCTGCACCTGGACATCCTCGTTGACCGCATGAAGCGCGAGTTCAACGTCGAGGCCAACATCGGTAAGCCGCAGGTTTCCTACCGTGAAACCATCACCAAGGACAGCGTCGAGATCGAAGGCAAGTTCGTTCGTCAGTCCGGTGGTCGCGGTCAGTTCGGTCACTGCTGGATCCGCTTCTCGGCTCCGGACGTGGACGACAAGGGCAACATCACCGAAGGCCTGGTGTTCACCAACGAGGTTGTGGGTGGTGTGGTTCCGAAGGAATACATCCCGGCGATCCAGAAGGGTATCGAAGAGCAGATGAAGAACGGCGTCGTTGCCGGTTATCCGCTGATCGGCCTGAAGGCGACCGTGTTCGATGGTTCCTACCACGACGTCGACTCCAACGAGATGGCGTTCAAGATCGCTGCCTCCATGGCGACCAAGCAGCTGGCCCAGAAGGGCGGCGGCAAGGTGCTCGAGCCGATCATGAAGGTGGAAGTGGTAACTCCTGAGGATTACATGGGTGACGTGATGGGTGACCTGAACCGTCGTCGTGGTCTGATCCAGGGTATGGAAGATTCGGTATCCGGTAAGGTTATCCGTGCCGAAGTTCCGCTGGGCGAGATGTTTGGTTACGCTACCGACGTTCGTTCCATGTCCCAGGGTCGCGCCAGCTACTCCATGGAATTCTCCAAGTACGCAGAGGCTCCGTCGAACATCGTCGAAGCTCTGGTTAAAAAACAAGGCTAATCCCGCCCTTTAAGTAAGAGGTTTACTGTCGTGGCTAAGGAAAAATTCGAACGTAACAAACCGCACGTCAACGTCGGCACCATCGGTCACGTTGACCACGGTAAGACCACTCTGACCGCTGCTCTGACCCGCGTCTGCTCCGAAGTATTCGGTTCGGCTCGTGTTGACTTCGACAAGATCGACAGCGCTCCGGAAGAAAAAGCTCGTGGTATCACCATCAACACCGCGCACGTAGAGTACGACTCCAACATTCGTCACTACGCGCACGTTGACTGCCCGGGCCACGCCGACTACGTGAAGAACATGATCACCGGTGCTGCCCAGATGGACGGCGCGATCCTGGTCTGCTCGGCTGCCGACGGCCCCATGCCGCAAACCCGTGAGCACATCCTGCTGTCCCGTCAGGTTGGCGTTCCGTACATCGTTGTCTTCCTGAACAAGGCTGACATGGTTGACGACGCCGAGCTGCTGGAGCTGGTCGAGATGGAAGTTCGCGACCTGCTGAGCACCTACGATTTCCCGGGTGACGACACTCCGATCATCATCGGCTCCGCGCTGATGGCGCTGAACGGCGAAGACACCAACGAGCTGGGCACCAGTGCCGTCAAGAAGCTGGTTGAGACTCTGGATACCTACATTCCTGAGCCGGTTCGTGCCATCGATCGTCCGTTCCTGATGCCGATCGAAGACGTGTTCTCGATCTCCGGCCGCGGTACTGTAGTAACCGGTCGTGTCGAGCGCGGTATCGTCAAAATCCAGGAAGAAATCGAAATCGTTGGTCTGCGTCCGACCACCAAGACCACCTGCACCGGCGTTGAGATGTTCCGCAAGCTGCTGGACGAAGGTCGTGCTGGTGAGAACTGCGGCGTGCTGCTGCGCGGCACCAAGCGTGATGAAGTCGAGCGTGGTCAGGTTCTGGCCAAGCCGGGCATCATCAAGCCGCACACCAAGTTCGAAGCTGAAGTGTACGTGCTGTCCAAGGAAGAAGGTGGTCGTCACACCCCGTTCTTCAAGGGCTACCGTCCGCAGTTCTACTTCCGTACCACTGACGTGACCGGTTCGTGCGAACTGCCGGAAGGCGTTGAGATGGTAATGCCGGGCGACAACATCAAGATGGTTGTTACCCTGATCAAGCCGATCGCCATGGAAGACGGCCTGCGTTTCGCGATCCGCGAAGGCGGTCGTACCGTCGGTGCCGGCGTGGTTGCCAAGATCATCGAGTAATCGACGATCCGCTTGAGAGAAAAGGGCCCTTCGGGGCCCTTTTCTTTTGAACTGGTTAAAAGTTGACACCCCCAGGGGGCATCCGTACAATTGCGCCTCCCTCGAGCGGGCGTAGTCCGTCTGTGGGGATTAGCAGCTTGGAATCTGAGGTCAAAATGCAAAACCAACAAATCCGTATTCGGTTGAAGGCTTTTGACCATCGCCTGATCGATCAATCTACCCAGGAAATCGTGGAAACCGCGAAACGTACTGGTGCTCAGGTGCGTGGTCCGATTCCTCTGCCTACTCGTAAGGAGCGGTACACCGTTCTGATTTCTCCGCACGTCAACAAAGACGCGCGTGATCAGTACGAAATCCGCACTCATAAGCGTGTTCTGGACATCGTCCAGCCGACGGATAAAACCGTTGACGCGCTGATGAAGCTCGACCTTGCGGCAGGCGTGGAAGTGCAGATCAGCCTCGGCTAAAACCTGGCGGTTTTAGTCGTGTAACGCTCTGAAATGGGCGGCCATAGCGGGTGAAAGCCCCGTACACTCATGAGGTTTACAACATGACTATTGGTGTAGTCGGTCGTAAGTGCGGCATGACCCGCATTTTCACCGAAGAAGGTGTCTCCATTCCGGTCACGGTCATCGAGATCGAGCCGAATCGCGTCACCCAGTTCAAAAACGAGGAGTCCGATGGCTACCGCGCAGTGCAGGTCACTGTCGGTGAGCGTCGCGCCTCGCGCGTCAGCAAGGCTCAGGCCGGTCACTTCGCCAAGGCGAACGTCGCGGCAGGTCGCACTGTTATGGAGTTCCGTCTTGAAGAAGGCGACTACCAGGCTGGCGATCTGATCAACGCTGAAATTTTCCAAGCTGGTCAACTGGTGGATGTCACCGGTCAGTCCAAAGGTAAAGGCTTTGCCGGTACCATCAAGCGTTGGAACTTCCGCGGCCAGGACAACACTCACGGTAACTCCGTTTCTCACCGTGTACCGGGTTCCATCGGCCAGTGCCAGACCCCGGGTCGTGTATTCAAGGGCAAAAAGATGTCCGGTCATATGGGCGCTGAGCGCGTGACCGTACAGTCCCTGGAAGTCGTTCGCGTAGACGCCGAGCGTAATCTGCTGCTGGTCAAGGGTGCCGTTCCGGGCGCTACTGGCGGCGACGTTATCGTTCGTCCGGCTGTCAAGGCGTAAGGGGAGAATCTGAGATGCAATTGAATGTAAATGGCGCTCAGGCGATCGAAGTGTCCGATGCGACCTTCGGTGGCGAGTTCAACGAGACCCTGGTTCACCAAGCAGTCGTAGCCTACATGGCTGGCGGCCGTCAGGGCACCAAAGGCCAGAAGTCCCGTTCCGACGTTTCCGGTGGCGGCAAGCGCCCGTGGCGTCAGAAGGGCACCGGTCGTGCTCGTGCTGGTACCACTCGTGGTCCGATCTGGCGTGGCGGTGGTGTGACCTTCGCAGCGTCCACCCGTAATCACGACCAAAAGCTGAACAAGAAGATGTACCGCGCTGCTCTGCGCTCCATCCTTGCTGAGCTGGTTCGTACCGACCGTCTGGTAGTGGTTGAAGACTTCGCTGTCGAAGCTCCGAAAACCAAGGCTCTGCTGAGCAAGCTGAACGGCCTGGGTCTGAACGATGTGCTGATCGTATCCGATGCGGTCGATCAGAACCTGTACCTGGCTGCCCGCAACCTGCCGCACGTCGACGTACGTGACGTCCAGGGTTCCGATCCGGTCAGCCTGATCGCGTACGAAAAAGTGCTGGTCACTGTTTCGGCCGTGAAGAAATTCGAGGAGCTGCTGGGATGAACCAGGAACGCGTATTCAAAGTGCTGCTTGGCCCGCACATCTCCGAGAAGGCCACGGTTCTGGCTGACAAGCAAGGTCAGTTCGTTTTCAAAGTCGCTACCGATGCGACCAAGCTGGAAATCAAGAAGGCCGTCGAAAGCCTGTTCAACGTGAAGGTTGAGCGCGTTACTACCCAGAACGTTCTGGGCAAGAGCAAGCGCACCGCTCGCGGTCTGGGCAAGCGTAACGACTGGAAGAAGGCAGTTATCTCCCTTCAGCCGGGCCAAGAACTCGATTTCACCAGCAGTGCTGAGTAAGGAAGGGGTGCATCATGGCAATCGTTAAATGCAAACCGACTTCCGCTGGCCGCCGTTTTGTGGTCAAGGTGGTCAATCAGGAGCTGCACAAAGGCGCTCCGTACGCTCCGCTGCTCGAGAAGAAGTCGAAGTCCGGTGGTCGTAACAACAACGGCCGTATCACCACCCGTCATATCGGTGGTGGCCACAAGCAGCATTACCGTCTGGTCGACTTCCGTCGCAACGACAAGGATGGCATCCCTGCCACTGTCGAGCGCGTGGAATACGATCCGAACCGTACTGCTCACATCGCTCTGCTGAAGTATGCCGACGGTGAGCGTCGCTACATCATCGCCCCGAAAGGCGTTGTAGCTGGCGATCAGCTGGTAGCCGGCAACATGGCGCCGATCAAGCCGGGCAACAGCCTGCAGCTGCGCAACATTCCGGTAGGTTCGACCGTTCACGGTATCGAGCTGAAGCCGGGCAAAGGCGCGCAGATTGCTCGTTCCGCTGGTGCTTCCGCTCAGCTGATCGCGCGTGAAGGTGCTTATGTGACTCTGCGTCTGCGCTCCGGCGAAATGCGCAAAGTCCTGGCTGAGTGCCGTGCGACCCTGGGCGAAGTCTCGAACTCCGAGCACAGCCTGCGTTCGCTGGGTAAGGCTGGTGCCAAGCGCTGGCGTGGCGTTCGTCCGACCGTTCGTGGTGTTGCCATGAACCCGGTTGATCACCCGCACGGTGGTGGTGAAGGTCGTACCTCCGGTGGTCGTCATCCGGTGTCGCCATGGGGCTTCCCGACCAAGGGCGCGAAGACCCGTGCTAACAAGCGCACCGACAACATGATCGTCCGTCGTCGCAAGTAAATAGAGGGATACGACAGTGCCACGTTCTCTGAAAAAAGGTCCTTTTATCGATCTTCACCTACTGAAGAAGGTCGAAGCGGCGGTGGAAAAGAACGATCGCAAGCCGGTTAAAACCTGGTCGCGTCGTTCCATGATCCTGCCGCAGATGGTCGGTCTGACCATCGCTGTGCATAACGGTCGTCAGCATGTCCCGGTCCTCGTGAACGAAGACATGGTCGGCCACAAACTGGGCGAATTTGCCGGCACCCGTACCTATCGTGGTCACGTTGCCGACAAGAAAGGCAAGCGTTAAGGGGTTTGGAAATGGAAGTAGCCGCTAAGTTGTCGGGCGCTCGCATCTCCGCCCAGAAAGCTCGCCTGGTCGCCGACCAGATCCGCGGGAAGAAGGTGGGCGAAGCGCTCAACCTGCTGGCTTTCAGCAGCAAGAAAGCCGCCGAGATCATGAAGAAAGTGCTGGAGTCGGCCGTTGCCAACGCCGAGCACAACGAAGGCGCAGACGTTGATGACCTGAAGGTCAGCACCGTTTTCGTCAACGAAGGGCGTTCGCTTAAGCGCATCATGCCGCGTGCCAAGGGCCGTGCTGATCGCATCGTCAAGCGGTCTTGCCATATCACTGTCAAGGTTGCGGACAAGTAACGGAGTCGATCAGATGGGTCAGAAAGTACATCCCGTTGGCATCCGCCTGGGAATCGTCAAGGATCACACCTCGGTCTGGTACGCAGATGGTCGCAATTACGCCGACTACCTGAACGCCGACCTGAAGGTTCGTGCATACCTGCAAGACAAACTAAAAAGCGCGTCCGTTAGCCGTATCGACATCGCTCGTCCGGCTCAAACCGCACGCATCACCATCCACACCGCTCGTCCCGGCATCGTGATCGGCAAGAAAGGTGAAGATGTTGAGAAGCTGCGTCAGGACCTGACCAAGCAAATGGGTGTGCCGGTGCACATCAACATCGAAGAGATCCGCAAGCCGGAGCTCGACGGTATGCTGGTTGCGCAGAGCGTAGCTCAGCAGCTGGAGCGTCGCGTTATGTTCCGTCGCGCCATGAAGCGCGCTGTACAGAACGCCATGCGCATTGGTGCCAAGGGCATCAAGATCCAGGTGAGCGGTCGTCTTGGCGGCGCTGAAATTGCCCGTACCGAGTGGTATCGCGAAGGTCGTGTGCCTCTGCACACCCTGCGTGCCGATATCGATTACGCCACCTACGAAGCGCACACCACTTACGGTGTGATCGGCGTCAAGGTTTGGATCTTCAAGGGTGAGGTCATCGGTGGCCGCACTGAAGAGCTGAAGCCGCAAGCGCCCGCTCCTCGTAAAGCTGCTAAGAAATAAGGAGTACGCATCATGTTGCAACCAAAGCGTACGAAGTTCCGCAAGCAGATGACCGGCCACAACCGTGGTCTGGCTCAGCGCGGTAGCAAGGTCAGCTTCGGCGAGTTCGCGCTGAAGTCTGTCGCCCGCGGTCGTCTCACCGCTCGTCAGATCGAGTCCGCTCGTCGTGCTCTGACCCGTCACGTTAAGCGTGGCGGCAAGATCTGGATCCGCGTCTTCCCGGACAAGCCGGTTACCAAGAAGCCTCTCGAAGTGCGTATGGGTAAAGGTAAGGGTGGCGTTGAATACTGGGTAGCCCAGATCCAGCCAGGCAAGGTCCTGTACGAGATCGAAGGCGTATCCGAAGAGCTGGCGCGCGAGGCATTTGCCCTGGCTGCTGCAAAGCTGCCGCTCGCCACCACCTTTGTTAAGCGGACGGTGATGTGATGAAAGCGACCGAACTTCGTGAAAAAAGCGCACAACAGCTGAACGAGCAACTGCTCGAGCTGCTGCGCGACCAGTTCAATCTGCGTATGCAGAAGGCGACTGGCCAGCTGGGGCAGTCTCACCTGCTCTCGCAAGTGAAGCGCGACATCGCTCGCGTCAAGACTGTCCTCAGCCAGCAGGCAGGTAAGTGATCATGGCCGAAGTTGAAAAAACAGTCCGTACGCTGACCGGCCGTGTTGTCAGCGACAAGATGGACAAGACCATCACCGTTCTGATCGAGCGTCGCGTCAAGCACCCGATCTACGGTAAATACGTCAAGCGTTCGACCAAGCTGCACGCTCACGACGAAAGCAACCAGTGCAAGATCGGCGACAAGGTTTCCATTCGCGAAACCCGCCCGCAGTCCAAGACCAAGTCCTGGGCTCTGGTTGAAGTCGTTGAACGCGCCGTCGAAGTCTAAGAGCTAAGGGTCGGAGAAATTTTATGATTCAGACTCAATCCATGCTCGATGTGGCTGACAACAGCGGTGCACGTCGTGTTATGTGCATCAAGGTGCTGGGCGGCTCGCATCGTCGCTACGCCGGCATCGGCGACATCATCAAGGTCACCGTCAAGGAAGCAATTCCGCGCGGCAAAGTGAAGAAAGGTCAGGTCATGACCGCAGTGGTCGTTCGTACCCGTCACGGCGTTCGCCGTGCCGATGGCTCGATCATTCGCTTCGACGGCAACGCTGCTGTTCTGCTGAACAACAAGCAAGAGCCGATCGGTACCCGTATCTTCGGGCCGGTGACCCGTGAACTGCGTTCCGAGAAGTTCATGAAGATCGTCTCGCTCGCCCCTGAAGTGCTTTAAGGAGATCCGACATGCAAAAGATTCGTCGTGACGACGAGATCATCGTGATCGCCGGCAAAGACAAAGGTAAGCGCGGTAAGGTGCTCAAGGTTCTCGCTGACGACCGTCTGGTCGTCGGTGGCATCAACCTGGTGAAGCGTCATACCAAGCCGAACCCGATGTCGGGCGTTCAAGGCGGTATCGTCGAGAAAGAAGCGCCGCTGCACGCTTCCAACGTTGCCATCTTCAACTCTGAAACCAACAAGGCTGATCGCGTTGGCTTCAAGATCGAAGACGGCAAGAAAATTCGTGTCTTCAAGTCCACCCAGAAGCCGGTTGGCGCTTGAGAATCCGTAGGTAAATACCATGGCACGACTGAAAGAGATTTACCGGAAGGAAATCGCGCCCAAGCTGAAGGAAGAACTGAAGCTGGCCAACGTGATGGAAGTTCCGCGCATCACCAAGATCACCCTGAACATGGGCCTGGGCGAAGCGATCGGTGACAAGAAAGTCATCGAGAACGCTGTTGCCGACCTCGAGAAGATCACCGGTCAGAAAGTCGTGGTGACTCATGCCCGCAAGTCGATCGCAGGTTTCAAGGTTCGTGAAGGTTGGCCGATTGGCGTCAAGGTCACTCTGCGTCGCGAGCGTATGTACGAGTTCCTGGATCGTCTGCTGTCCATCTCCCTGCCGCGCGTGCGTGACTTCCGCGGCCTGAATGCCAAGTCCTTCGATGGCCGTGGCAACTACAGCATGGGCGTGAAAGAGCAGATCATCTTCCCGGAAATCGATTACGACAAGATCGATGCGCTGCGTGGTCTGGACATCACCCTGACTACCACTGCCCGTAACGATGATGAAGGCCGCGCTCTGCTGCGTGCTTTCAACTTCCCGTTCCGCAACTGATCGGAGTCTGGACAATGGCCAAGACAAGCATGAAAAACCGCGAGCTGAAGCGTCAGCAAACGGTTGCCAAGTACGCCAAGAAGCGTGCCGAGCTGAAAGCGATCATCGCCAACCCGAACTCCACTCCGGAAGCTCGTTGGGAAGCTCAGGTCGCTCTGCAGAAGCAGCCGCGTGACGCCAGCGCCTCGCGCCTGCGTAACCGTTGCCGCATCACCGGCCGTCCGCACGGCGTTTACCGCAAGTTCGGTCTGTCGCGTAACAAACTGCGCGAAGCCGCCATGCGTGGTGACGTACCGGGCCTGGTGAAAGCCAGCTGGTAAGTAGCAGTAAAAAAGCGAAGCCGGCCTAGTGCCGGCTTTGTCTTTATATGAACAAGCCCCTTTTGGGGCTTGCTTCATTTTTGATCGGTCTCTAGAATGTCCGGCTCTCCTGAGCCTGGTATTTCCATGCCGAGCTTTTGGATGATCCCACAGCCCTCGGGCTGTTCTTTTTGTATCAGGAGCGTCTAGCCCATGAGTATGCAGGACCCGTTAGCGGACATGCTAACTCGTATCCGTAATGCCCAGATGGCTGAAAAGTCCGTCGTAAGCATGCCGTCTTCCACTCTGAAGGTGGCTGTAGCCAAGGTTCTGAAGGACGAAGGTTACATTGCGGGTTATGAAGTCAATGGCGAAGCCAAGCCGCAGCTGTCCATCGAGCTGAAGTACTTCGAAGGCCGTCCGGTCATCGAGGAAGTCAAGCGCGTGAGCCGTCCCGGCCTTCGTCAATACAAATCCGTCGATGACCTGCCGAAGGTACGCGGCGGTCTCGGTGTTTCCATCGTCTCCACCAACAAAGGTGTGATGACGGATCGCGCTGCGCGCGCTGCCGGTGTCGGCGGCGAAGTGCTCTGCACCGTGTTCTAAGGGGGGATAAGCATGTCTCGCGTTGCTAAGAACCCCGTTGTGCTGCCTGCCGGTGTCGAGGTCAAACTCGCCGGTCAGCAGCTTTCGGTCAAGGGTGCCAAGGGCGCTCTGGAACTGAACGTTCACTCTTCCGTAGAAGTGATCCAGGAAGGCTCCGAACTGCGTTTCGCCGCTCGTAACGGCGATCAGCAGAACAAGGCCATGGCCGGCACCACTCGTGCTCTGGTCAACAACATGGTCATCGGCGTCAGCCAAGGCTTCGAGCGCAAGCTGCAACTGGTCGGCGTAGGCTACAAGGCCCAGGCCAAAGGTCAGGTGCTGAACCTCGCGCTGGGCTTCTCTCACCCGATCGACTACGAACTGCCGGCAGGCGTCGTGGCTGAAACCCCTAACCAGACCGAGATCCTGATCAAGGGTATCGACAAGCAACTGGTGGGTCAGGTGGCTGCGGAGATCCGTGACTTCCGTCGTCCTGAGCCTTACAAGGGCAAAGGCGTTCGTTACGCGGATGAAGTCGTCCGTCGTAAAGAAGCCAAGAAGAAGTAAGGGGCTGAGATATGACCGACAAAAAAGTTACTCGTCTGCGTCGCGCTCGCAAAGCACGCCTGAAAATGCACGAGCTCGAAGCCGTGCGTCTGTGCGTGTATCGCTCTTCGCAACACATCTACGCCCAGGTCATTTCGGCCGACGGCAGCAAGGTTCTGGCCAGCGCCTCGACCTTGGACAAAGCACTGCGTGATGGCGCCACTGGCAACGTCGACGCCGCCAAGAAAGTAGGTCAGCTGGTTGCCGAGCGCGCGAAAGCCGCTGGTGTGACTCAGGTTGCATTCGACCGTTCTGGCTTCAAGTACCACGGTCGCGTCAAGGCGCTGGCCGATGCTGCTCGTGAAGGCGGGCTGGAGTTCTAAGTTATGGCAAATAACGACCAAAAGCGCGACGAAGGCTATATCGAGAAGCTGGTCCAGGTTAACCGCGTTGCCAAGACCGTAAAGGGTGGCCGTATCTTCACCTTCACCGCGCTGACCGTGGTGGGTGATGGCAAGGGCCGCGTCGGTTTCGGCCGTGGCAAGTCCCGCGAAGTACCGGCTGCCATCCAGAAGGCGATGGAAGCTGCGCGTCGCAACATGATCCAGGTGGATCTGAACGGCACCACTCTGCAGTACCCGATCAAGTCCGCTCATGGCGCCTCCAAGGTGTACATGCAGCCGGCTTCCGAAGGTACCGGTATCATCGCCGGCGGCGCCATGCGTGCCGTTCTGGAAGTGGCTGGTGTACAGAACGTTCTGGCCAAGTGCTACGGCTCGACCAACCCGGTGAACGTGGTTCATGCCACCTTCAAGGGTCTGAAGACCATGCAGTCTCCGGAATCCGTTGCAGCCAAGCGTGGCAAGAGCGTCGAGGAGATTCTCTAACCATGGCTAATACCGTCAAAGTGACTCTGATCAAGAGCACCAATGGCCGTCTGGCCAATCACAAAGCTTGCGTCAAGGGCCTGGGCCTGCGTCGCATCGGTCACACCGTAGAGGTTCTGGATACTCCGGAAAACCGCGGCATGATCAACAAGGCTTACTACCTGCTGAAGGTGGAGGGTTAATCATGCAACTGAACGATCTGCGTTCCGCGCCGGGTGCCCGTCGCGAGAAGCACCGTCCGGGCCGTGGCATCGGCAGCGGTCTGGGTAAGACCGGTGGCCGTGGCCACAAAGGTCAGACCTCCCGCTCCGGTGGTTCCATCGCTCCGGGCTTCGAGGGTGGTCAGCAGCCGCTGCACCGCCGTCTGCCGAAGTTCGGCTTCGTCTCCCTGAAGGCTATGGATCGCGCTGAAGTGCGTACCTCCGAGCTGAACAAGCTGGAAGGCGTTGTCACTCTGCAGGCTCTGAAGGATGCCAATCTGGTTGGCCAACACGTACAGCGCGTGAAAGTGATGCTGTCCGGTGAGGTTACCCGTGCGGTCACCCTGAAAGGCATCGCTGCCACCAAAGGTGCGCGTGCGGCTATCGAAGCAGCTGGCGGTAAGTTCGAGGACTAAATGGCTAAGCAAGGTGCTCTCTCAGCGCTGGCAGGTGGCGGGTTGTCCGAACTCTGGGCTCGTTTGCGCTTCCTGTTCATGGCGATCATCGTCTACCGGATAGGTGCGCACATCCCGGTTCCTGGCATCAACCCAGACCGACTGGCGGATCTGTTCCGGCAGAATGAGGGGACCATTCTTAGCTTGTTCAACATGTTTTCCGGCGGCGCGCTGGAGCGGATGAGCATCTTTGCACTGGGGATCATGCCGTACATCTCGGCATCGATCATCATGCAGCTGATGACCGCCGTCAGCCCGCAGCTGGAGCAGTTGAAGAAGGAAGGTGAAGCTGGCCGTCGCAAGATCAGCCAGTACACCCGCTACGGCACTCTCGTCCTGGCGTTCGTTCAGGCCATCGGTATGTCCGTTGGTCTGGCCAGTCAGGGCGTGGCGTTCTCGGTCGATTTCGGCTTCCATTTCGTGGCGATCACCACTTTCGTGGCGGGCGCGATGTTCATGATGTGGCTGGGCGAGCAGATCACCGAGCGCGGTGTCGGCAACGGTATCTCGATGCTGATCTTTGCAGGCATCGTGGCCGGTCTGCCGTCGGCGATCGGGCAGTCTTTCGAGTCTGCTCGTCAGGGCGATATCAACATCTTCGCTCTGATCGCCATCGGCCTGCTGGCAGTAGCGATCATCGGTTTCGTGGTGTTCATCGAGCGTGGTCAGCGTCGCATTGCGGTGCACTACGCCAAGCGTCAGCAGGGCCGCAAGGTCTTCGCTGCGCAGACCAGCCACCTGCCGTTGAAGGTGAACATGGCGGGCGTAATCCCGGCCATTTTCGCCAGCAGCCTTCTGCTGTTCCCGGCCTCGCTGGGTGCCTGGTTCGGTCAGTCCGAGGGTTTGGGCTGGCTGCAGGACATTTCGCAGGCTATCGCTCCTGGTCAGCCGTTGAACATTCTGCTGTTTAGTGCAGGGATCATTTTCTTCTGCTTCTTCTACACGGCACTGATGTTCAACCCGAAAGACGTGGCGGAAAACCTGAAGAAGTCCGGTGCCTTTATTCCGGGCATTCGTCCGGGCGAGCAGTCGGCGCGCTATATCGATGGCGTTCTGACCCGCTTGACCATGTTCGGTGCTCTGTACATGACGGCCGTGTGCCTGCTGCCCCAGTTCCTGGTGGTTGCGGCCAACGTTCCGTTCTACCTTGGCGGGACCTCGTTGCTGATCGTGGTTGTGGTTGTCATGGACTTCATGTCCCAAGTGCAATCGCACCTCGTGTCTCACCAGTACGATTCCCTGATGAAGAAAGCCAACCTGAAGGGCTATGGCAGCGGCATGCTCCGCTGATCCACCCGTAAGGTTCGAGGAGTTGGTAATGAAAGTTCGTGCATCGGTGAAAAAGCTGTGCCGTAACTGCAAAATTATCCGTCGCGAAGGTGTCGTGCGGGTGATCTGCAGCGCAGAGCCGCGTCACAAGCAGCGCCAAGGCTGAGTGTGAACCACGCGTGATAAGCCCGGCAGCTAGTGCGCTGCCGGGTTGATTATTTGTTTTTACAGCGTTAATATCTCGCGCCCTATTTCTTGGCTTCCGGGGCGTAGGTAGCTGTCAATTGGAGTTCCACTGAATGGCCCGTATTGCAGGCGTTAACATTCCGGATAACAAGCACACTGTTATCTCGCTGACCTACATCTATGGTGTTGGTCGCACCACTGCACAGAAAATCTGTGCCGCTACCGGCGTAAACCCGGCTGCGAAAATCAAGGATCTGACTGACGAGCAGATCGAACAGCTGCGTGGCGAAGTAGCCAAGGTGAATACCGAAGGCGACCTGCGTCGTGAAGTGAATATGAAGATCAAGCGCTTGATGGATCTGGGTTGCTACCGCGGCCTGCGTCATCGTAAAGGTCTGCCGGTTCGCGGTCAGCGTACCAAGACCAACGCTCGCACCCGCAAGGGCCCGCGTAAGCCGATCCGCAAGTAATCGCATTCGCGAATCGACAGGAATTTAGTCATGGCAAAACCTGCTGCTCGTACTCGTAAGAAAGTCAAAAAGACGGTGGTTGATGGCATCGCCCACATCCACGCGTCTTTCAACAACACCATCGTGACCATCACCGACCGTCAGGGCAACGCCCTGTCCTGGGCTACCTCGGGTGGTTCGGGTTTCCGCGGCTCGCGTAAGTCCACTCCGTTCGCTGCCCAGATCGCCGCCGAGCGCGCTGGTCAGGCCGCTCTGGAGTATGGCCTGAAGAACCTCGACGTGAACGTCAAGGGCCCGGGTCCAGGTCGCGAATCTGCCGTGCGTGCTCTGAACGCCTGCGGCTACAAAATCGCCAGCATCACCGACGTGACGCCGATCCCGCACAACGGGTGCCGTCCGCCGAAGAAGCGTCGCGTGTAAACAGGAGACAGTGAGAAATGGCTCGTTACATTGGTCCCAAGTGCAAACTGTCTCGCCGTGAAGGCACCGATCTCTTCCTGAAGAGCGGTGTTCGCGCGCTTGAATCTAAGTGCAACATCGAAGCAGCTCCCGGTATTCACGGTCAGCGTCGCGGTCGCCAGTCCGACTACGGCACCCAGCTGCGTGAGAAGCAGAAAGTGCGTCGTATCTACGGCGTTCTGGAGCGTCAGTTCAGCGGTTACTACAAGCAAGCTGCCAGCCAGAAGGGCGCCACCGGCGAAAACCTGCTGCAACTGCTGGAGTGCCGTCTGGATAACGTGGTTTACCGTATGGGCTTTGGTGCTACCCGTGCCGAATCCCGTCAGCTGGTTTCGCACAAAGCAATCAGCGTCAACGGTCAGACCGTAAACGTACCGTCCTACCAGGTTAAAGCTGGCGACGTCGTTGCTGTTCGCGAGAAATCGAAGAACCAGCTGCGCATCGCTCAGGCTCTTGAGCTCTGCGCCCAGCGCGGCCGCGTTGAGTGGGTAGAAGTAGACGCCGAGAAGAAGTCTGGTGTGTTCAAGAACGTACCGGCTCGTGGCGATCTGTCCGCTGACATCAACGAGAGCCTGATTGTCGAGCTCTACTCCAAGTAAGGGCTAGAAAATAGGTGCATCCATGCAGATTTCGGTAAATGAGTTCCTGACCCCCCGTCACATCGATGTGCAGGAGGTCAGTCCGACCCGCGCCAAGATCACCCTCGAGCCTCTCGAGCGTGGTTTCGGCCATACCCTGGGCAACGCGCTGCGTCGCATCCTGTTGTCCTCCATGCCTGGCTGTGCAGTAGTCGAGGCCGAGATCGACGGCGTACTCCACGAGTACTCCGCGATCGAAGGTGTGCAGGAAGATGTAATCGAGATCCTGCTCAACCTGAAAGGTCTGGCTATCAAGCTGCACGGCCGTGACGAAGTGACCCTGACTCTGGCTAAGAAGGGCCCGGGCGTAGTTACCGCTGCCGATATTCAGCTGGATCACGATGTCGAAATCGTCAATGGCGACCACGTCATCGCCAACCTGGCCGCCAATGGCTCGCTGAACATGAAGCTCACCGTAGCTCGTGGTCGCGGCTATGAGCCGGCTGACGCGCGTCAGAGCGACGAAGATGAAAGCCGCAGCATTGGTCGCTTGCAGCTGGATGCTTCGTTCAGCCCTGTGCGTCGGGTTGCTTACGTGGTGGAAAACGCCCGTGTCGAGCAGCGCACCAACCTGGACAAACTGGTTATCGACCTGGAAACCAACGGTACCCTGGATCCTGAAGAGGCCATCCGTCGTGCCGCGACCATCCTGCAGCAGCAGCTGGCCGCGTTCGTCGACCTCAAGGGCGACAGCGAGCCGGTAGTGGTCGAGCAGGAAGACGAGATCGATCCGATCCTGCTGCGTCCTGTCGATGACCTGGAACTGACCGTACGTTCGGCCAACTGCCTCAAGGCAGAGAACATCTACTACATCGGCGACCTGATTCAGCGCACCGAAGTAGAGCTGCTCAAAACCCCGAACCTGGGCAAGAAATCCCTGACCGAAATCAAGGATGTTCTGGCTTCTCGCGGTCTGTCCCTCGGTATGCGCCTCGATAACTGGCCGCCGGCAAGTCTGAAGAAAGACGATAAGGCCACTGCCTGATCGTCATCATCACCGAACGAACAAGTTTGGTAAGGAATTGAACCATGCGTCATCGTAAAAGTGGCCGTCACCTCAGCCGCACCAGCGCTCACCGCAAGGCCATGTTCCAGAACATGGCGGTCTCGCTGTTCGAGCACGAGCTGATCAAAACTACCCTGCCGAAAGCCAAGGAGCTGCGTCGCGTTGCCGAGCCGCTGATCACCCTGGCCAAGGAAGACAGCGTTGCCAACCGTCGTCTGGCCTTCGATCGTACCCGTTCGAAAGCCATCGTCGGCAAGCTGTTCAACGATCTGGGCAAGCGCTACGCCACCCGTAACGGCGGCTACCTGCGCATCCTCAAGTGCGGTTTCCGCGCTGGCGACAACGCTCCGATGGCTTACGTTGAACTGGTCGACCGTCCGGTCGGCGGTTCGGTAGAAGCTGCCGAGTAAGTTGCTGGTTGTACGAAGAACCGGGCCTCGTGCCCGGTTTTTTGTTGCCCGTGATTCGTCGAGTCGCAGACGGGCAGTCTTGGATGCGTGAATATTTTTCCGCACGTCGTGTTTGATATTGTGTACGTCCTGGGGCTCGGGTAAGGTGCGGCAGTCTCCGCTTCGCCGGTGTGCCGGCCCCAATAAGAACAATTGCTGATCATGTCCGAACCTACTGCTCTGAGTCTTATCCCGCCTGCCGTTGTCCTGACCCTCGCCATCTGGCTGCGTCGCCCCATCCTCGCCTTGCTGATCGGGGCCTGCAGCGGCCTGCTGCTGCTTTCGCCGCAGGATGCGCTGGGCAGCTTCGCGGAAATTTCCCTCAAGGTGATGCAGGACGAAACCATCGGCTGGCTGATCCTGGTGTGCGGCAGCTTCGGCGCACTCATCGCCCTGCTGGTGCGTACCGGTGGCGCGCTGGCCTTCGGCCGCAGCGCACTGAAGCTGGCCAAGGGGCGCCGCTCTTCGTTGCTGATGACCTTCGTGCTCGGCGTGGTGATCTTCGTCGACGACTACCTCAATGCCCTGACGGTGGGCGAGACCATGAAGCGCGTCACCGACCGCTTCAGAATCTCCCGCGAGAAGCTGGCCTACGTGGTCGACTCCACCGCCGCACCGATCTGCGTGCTGGTGCCGCTGTCCACCTGGGCGGTGTTCTTTGGCGGCCTGCTGGAGAACAACGGCATCGCCGAGACCGGTCAGGGCATCAACGTGTATATCCAGGCCATTCCCTACATGCTCTATGCCTGGGCTGCGGTGCTGCTGGTGGTGCTGGTGGCCGCTGGGCTATTCCCGGACATCGGGCCGATGCGCAAGGCCGAATTGCAGGCGCGCCACGGTTCCGCCGGTGCCATGCACGTTGGCGAGCTGAGCCCTGAGCACAACTACTCGATGAAGTCGCTGGAGGAGGAGTTCGAAGGCGCCGACAAGGAGAGCGGCAAGCTGCACAACTTCCTGGTGCCGCTGGCCATGCTGGTCGGCTTCACCGTGTATTTCGACATCGACGTGTGGATGGGCATGATCGCCACCATGCTGCTGACCCTGCCGTTCTATCTGGTGCAGCGCCTGATGCCGCTGTCGGAGATGCTCGATCAGATGGTCGACGGCTTCAAGACCATGTTGCCGGCCATCGGCATCTGCGTGGCGGCCTTCGTGTTCAAGGACGTCTGCGATCAGCTGATGCTGCCGCAGTACGTGGTCGAGACGCTCAAGCCCTACATGACGCCGCAGATGCTGCCGGCCATGGTGTTCCTGTGCATGGCGGTGCTGAGCTTCGCCACCGGCTCGTCCTGGGGCATCTTTGCCGTGACCATTCCCATCGTCATGCCTCTGGCCTATGCGCTGGGTGCGGACATTCCGCTGGTGATCGGCGCGCTGATGTCGGCCTCGGCCTTCGGCAGCCAGGCCTGCTTCTACAGCGACTCCACGGTGCTGGCGGCGCAGGGCTCGGGCTGCAATCTGATCAGCCACGCCATCACCCAGCTGCCCTACACCCTGGTGGCTGCCGCTCTGGCTTTCGTGGGATTCATCCTCGTCGCCTGAGCCTTGTTGCACGCAGTCGAAAACGGGCCCTGGTGGCCCGTTTTTTCATGTCGCTCTCGAAAGAAAATAACTATCGGGTCGTTACGCTTCATGAATTGGTTCGCCCAGCGAAGCGGGACTAGGCTTGTTGCATTGTCGGCCGCAGTCGAGGGGACCGACCCGATGAGGAGAAGGAGAGAACCATGTCCAACCAAGGTAAATGTCCGTTCAATCACGTCGCGGGGGGCGGCACGACCAACAAGGATTGGTGGCCGAACCAGCTGCGTGTGGACTTGCTGAACCAGCACTCCGACCGATCCAACCCGCTGGGCGAGAAGTTCAACTACGCCGAAGCATTCAAGAAGCTCGACTACAAGGCGCTGAAGGCCGATCTGGTCAAGCTGATGACCGATAGCCAGGATTGGTGGCCCGCCGACTTCGGCCATTACGGCCCGCAGTTCATTCGCATGGCCTGGCACTCCGCCGGCACCTATCGCACCACCGACGGCCGCGGCGGCGGTGGCCGTGGTCAGCAGCGTTTCGCCCCGCTGAACTCCTGGCCGGACAACGTCAACATCGACAAGTCGCGTCGCCTGCTGTGGCCGATCAAGCAGAAGTACGGCCAGTCCATTTCCTGGGCCGACCTGTACATCCTCGCCGGCAACGTCGCGCTGGAATCCATGGGGTTCCGCACCTTCGGCTTCGGTGCCGGTCGCGAGGACGTGTGGGAACCGGATCAGGACGTCAACTGGGGGGCCGAGATCGCCTGGCTGGGTGTCGATCCCAAGCGCGTCAACGATGAGCGTGAGCTGACCGCGCCGTTTGGCGCCACGCACATGGGCCTGATCTACGTGAACCCCGAGGGCCCCAACGCCAGCGGCGACTACCTGGCCGCGGCCAAGGATATTCGCGCCACCTTCTATCGCATGGCCATGGACGATGAAGAGATCGTCGCGCTGATCGCCGGCGGTCACACCTTCGGCAAGGCCCACGGCGCTGCGCCCGAGTCACACAAGGGCCCGGAGCCGGAAGGCGCGCCGATCGAAGCGCAGGGCCTGGGCTGGACCAGCAACTTCGGCAGCGGTTTCGGCAAGGACACCGTTTCCAGCGGTCTGGAGGTGACCTGGACGAAGACGCCGGCATTGTGGAGCAACAACTTCTTCGAGAACCTGTTCAAGTTCGAATGGGAGCTGACCAAGTCGCCTGCCGGGGCCAAGCAGTGGGTGGCCAAGGATGCGCCGGAGATCATCCCTGACGCGCATGTGCCGGGCAAATTCCACAAGCCGACCATGCTTACCACCGACCTCACCCTGCGTTTCGATCCCGAGTTCGGCAAGATTTCCAAGCGCTTCTACGAAGATCCGCAGGCCTTCGCCGATGCCTTCGCGCGCGCTTGGTACAAGCTGACGCACCGCGACATGGGACCGAAGGCCCGCTACCTCGGCCCGGAAGTGCCGAAAGAGGATCTGATCTGGCAAGACCCGCTGCCGGCTGCCATCCATAACCCGAGCGCTGCCGATATCGCCGATCTGAAAGCCAAGATCGCTGCATCCGGGCTGTCGGTCGGTGACCTGGTCTCCGTGGCCTGGGCTTCGGCCTCCACCTTCCGCGGTGGCGACAAGCGCGGCGGGGCCAACGGCGCGCGTCTGGCGCTGGCGCCGCAGAAGGACTGGGAAGCCAACCAGCGGGCGATCAAGGTGCTGCCGAAACTGGTGGAAATCCAGCAGGCTTCCGGCAAGGCGTCGCTGGCCGATGTGATCGTGCTGGCCGGTAACGTCGGTGTGGAGCAGGCGGCCAAGGCTGCCGGCGTGGCGGTGGACGTGCCCTTCGCTGCGGGCCGCGTCGATGCGCGCCAGGATCAGACCGACGTGGAGTCCTTCGATGTGCTGGAGTCGGCCGCCGATGGCTTCCGCAACTACAGCAAGGGCAACCTGGGTGTGCCTACCGAAACGATGCTGGTGGACAAGGCGCAGATGCTCACCCTGACCGCGCCGGAGCTGACCGCACTGGTCGGTGGCCTGCGGGTGCTGGGCGCCAACTACGATGGCAGCCAGCATGGCGTGTTCACCGACAAGGTGGGCGTGCTGTCGAACGACTTCTTCGTCAACCTGCTCGATATGAACACCGTCTGGAAAGCGGTGGATGACAGCAACGAAGTGTTCGAGGGCAGGGGGCGCAAGGATGGTCAGGTGAAGTACACCGCCACCCGTAACGACCTGGTGTTCGGCTCCAACTCCATCCTGCGGGCCTATGCCGAGGTGTACGCCAGCAGCGACGGCAAGGAGAAACTGGTCAAGGATTTCGTCGCCGCCTGGACCAAGGTGATGAACCTGGATCGCTTCGATCTGGCCTGACGCTGCGTCAATGAGGCGCAACGCCTCCCTCGTGGAGGCGTTGTGCTTTTGCTTGACCGAAAACCGCACCAGGTGGAGCATGGCCCCCTGCTTACGAATGCAACAAGGATTGCCGGCATGAAAGGCCATATCGAAGTCATCGACTACCTCAAGCAGCTGCTCAAGGGCGAGCTGGCGGCGCGCGACCAGTACTTCATCCATTCGCGGCTGTACGAGGACTGGGGCTTCAGCAAGCTCTACGAGCGCATCAACCACGAGATGGAAGAGGAAACCCAGCACGCCGATGCCCTGCTCAAGCGCATCATCTTCCTCGAGGGCGTGCCGGACATGGTGCCCAATGCCTTCACGTTCGGGCAGACCGTGCCCGAGGCGCTGAAGCTCGACCTGGCGCTGGAATACGAGGTGCGTGCGGCCCTGAGCAAGGGCATCGAACTGTGCGAGAAGCATCAGGATTATCAGACCCGCGACATCCTCCTGACCCAGCTCAAGGACACGGAGGAAGACCACGCCTACTGGCTGGAGATTCAGCTGCAGCTGATCGACAAGCTGGGGCTGGAGAAGTACCTGCAGAGTCAGATGTAAGCGCTGGTAGCGGCACTCGCCGTTTCCTCGATGAAAAAGCCGCGACGCCCTGAGGCGCGCGGCTTTTTTCTTGGCCAATCAGCCGTCCCGGTTGCGCTCCGGCGATCGGTGCGCGCGGCGCACCCTACGGGTTACGGGCCTTTCTGCGCCGCTATTCCTCGTGCGGATTGTCCAGCGGCTCGTCCACTTCCTGTCCGGGTGGCAGCAGACGATCCGTTTCGGCCGGGTCCTGTGTCAGCAGGCTGCCGTCTGCGGTGGCGACCAGGAGGGCTTCGAGCATCTCTCGGACATTGTTGCGCAACATGCCCTTGGACTTCTGGCCGCGGCTGTTCAGGCCCGTGATCTCCATCAGGATATTGCCGCCCAGAGGACCCTCGGCGCCGCTGGCCAGGCGTTCGCTCGCGAGCAGGGCGTAGGCGTTGCGCGCTATCCCCGGGTCACCACCGCCGCGGCGGATGCTGCCGTCCGGGCGTTCGTAGTAATAGTTGGTGATTTCCATATTGCCGAGCTGCATCGAGCGCTTCTTCATCACCAGGGCCATCTGCTTCGACAACGCCACCGCCGCGGGCGCGACGGCGGCATTGGTCGGCCAGACGATCGAGCCGGTGACCTGACGGCCCGGGCGATTGGCTTCGGGATCTGCTTCGTCGAGCACCACGGCCGGATTCTGATTGTGCACGTCGACCAGCCACATCGGCTGGTACTTGTCGTAGGCGTTGCGTACCGCCACGGCTTCGGGCACCGGATTGAGGCCCGGGTCGAAATGGCGCTGATCGGCCAGCCCGGGATTGCAGAGGATCTGGGGGCTCTGGCTCCAGTCCGGCCAGTGATAGCGATTGATGTCGTAGCTCCAGCGGCGTTCGCCATTCTCGGCGGTATAGGCCGTGACGTTGGCGCCGAGACCCTGGTCGAGCCGCTGCGGGTCGACGCTGCCGTCGTCGCGCAGGCAGGTGGCGCTGGTTTGGGGGGCGCTGAAATCCATGTTGCCGCGGCTGGCCCGGGCTGTGCCGTCGGGATTCACACGAGGGATGAAGATCACCTGCAGGTGGTCCAGCACCTGCCTGGAAAAGGCGCCGCCGGCTGCCAGCTTGCGCATCAGGTCCAGGGCGGCCTCGGTGCCGTGGGGCTCGTTGCCATGCTGCTGGGTGATGATCATCACCGCCGGATTACCCGTTTGCCCCAGGCGGGCCAGCCAGATGGGGCGACCCTCTCCGCTGCTGCCCGCTTGCTCCAGGGTGAGCGAACCACCGGAGCGGCGGGCCAGACCGGCGAGTTGATCGTAGAGTTGCGCATTGCTCATGAAGCCTTCGAGCGAGACCTGCTGCTGCTCGTTGATCCATGGGCCGTTCGGCTGGGCGGCTGTGGCGCCCAGGGGTAGCAGGCTCGCACCGAGTAGCAGGGAAGCGAAAGTCAGACGCATAGGGGGGACTCTCCTTGTGATAGGCGATTGTCCCGCCTGCACTGCCCGGGGGACCCCAGTTTGACCTGGCCCGGGCGTGGAGGTTGCGTCGAAGCTGCTTAGCTGGCGGTGCGCTCGCGCTCCAGCAACGGCTTGAGGAAGTGCCCGGTGTGCGACGCGGGATTGGCCGCGACCTCTTCCGGTGTGCCGGTGGCGATGATCATGCCGCCCTTGGAGCCGCCCTCGGGGCCGAGGTCGACGATCCAGTCGGCGGTCTTGATCACGTCCAGGTTGTGCTCGATCACCACCACGGTATTGCCGTGGTCGCGCAGGCGATGGAGTACGTCGAGCAGTTGCTGGATATCGGCGAAGTGCAGGCCGGTGGTGGGTTCGTCGAGGATGTACAGGGTCTTGCCGGTGTCGCGTTTGGACAGTTCGCGGCTCAGCTTGACCCGCTGCGCCTCGCCACCGGACAGGGTGGTCGCCGACTGCCCGAGCTTGATGTAGGACAGGCCCACGTCCATCAGCGTCTGCAGCTTGCGGGCGATGGCCGGCACGGCATCGAAGAAGGCGCGGGCGTCCTCGATGGTCATGTCCAGCACCTCGGTGATGCTCTTGCCCTTGTACTTCACCTCCAGGGTTTCGCGGTTGTAGCGCTTGCCCTTGCACACGTCGCACGGCACATAGATGTCCGGCAAGAAGTGCATTTCCACCTTGATCACGCCGTCGCCCTGGCAGGCCTCGCAGCGCCCGCCCTTGACGTTGAAGGAGAAGCGGCCCGGGCCATAACCGCGCGAACGCGACTCCGGCACGCCGGCGAACAGCTCGCGGATCGGCGTGAACAGGCCGGTGTAGGTGGCCGGGTTGGAGCGCGGCGTGCGGCCGATCGGGCTCTGGTCGATGTCCACTACCTTGTCCAGGTGCTGCAGGCCGTCGAACGCTTCGTAGGGCGCCGCTTCCAGGCTGGTGGCGCCGTTGAGCGCGGTGGCAGTGATGGGGAACAGGGTGTTGTTGATCAGCGTCGACTTGCCCGAACCGGACACGCCGGTGACGCAGGTGAGCAGGCCGACCGGGATCTCCAGATCGACCTTGCGCAGGTTGTTGCCGCGTGCGCCCTTGAGCTTCAGCGATTTTTTCTTGTCGCGCGGGGTGCGGGTGGCCGGGTAGCGGATCCTGGTGCGCCCGGACAGGTAGCTGCCGGTCAACGACTCGGGGTCGGCCATCACCTCGTCCGGCGTACCCTGGGAGACGATCTGCCCGCCATGCACGCCGGCGCCGGGGCCGATGTCCACCACGTAGTCGGCCAGGCGGATGGCGTCCTCGTCGTGCTCGACCACGATCACCGTGTTGCCCAGGTTGCGCAGGTGGGTGAGGGTGGCCAGCAGGCGCTCGTTGTCGCGCTGGTGCAGGCCGATGGAGGGCTCGTCGAGGATGTACATGACGCCCACCAGGCCGGCGCCGATCTGGCTGGCCAGGCGGATGCGCTGCGCCTCGCCACCGGACAGGGTGTCGGCGCTGCGATCAAGGGTCAAATAGTCGAGGCCGACGTTGACCAGGAACTGCAGGCGCTCGCGGATTTCCTTGAGGATCTTCTCGGCGATCTCGCCACGGCGGCCGGTCAGGTGCAGATCACCGAAGTAATCGCAGGCATCGCCCACCGGCAGGCCGGTCACCGCCGGCAGGGTCTTCTCGCCGACCCAGACGTGCCGCGCTTCGCGGCGCAGGCGCGTGCCGCGGCAGTCCGGGCAGGGCTGGGTGCTGAGGAACTTGGCCAGTTCCTCGCGCACGCTGGCCGATTCGGTCTCGCGATAGCGGCGCTCGAGGTTGGGGATGATGCCCTCGAAGGGGTGCGAGCGTTTGACGATGTCGCCGCGGTCGTTGAGGTACTTGAAGTCGACGCTCTGCGTACCGCTGCCGAACAGGATCACCTTCTGGTGCTCGGCGGCCAGCTCGTCGAACGGCTGCTCCAGGCTGAATCCATAGTGGTTGGATAGCGAGCCGAGCATCTGGAAGTAGTAGACGTTGCGCCGATCCCAGCCGCGGATGGCGCCTTCGGCCAGGGTCAGTTCGCCGTTGACCAGGCGCTTGGCGTCGAAGAACTGCTTCACGCCCAGGCCGTCGCAGGTCGGGCAGGCGCCGGCCGGGTTGTTGAAGGAGAACAGCTTGGGTTCCAGCTCGCTGATCGAATGGCCGCAGTGCGGACAGGCGAAGCGCGCGGAGAAGATGATCTCTTCGCCTTCTTCGTCGTCCATGGGCGCGATCAGGGCAATGCCGTCTGCCAGGCCGAGGGCGGTCTCGAAGGATTCGGCCAGGCGCTGCTGCAAGTCCTCGCGCACCTTGAAGCGGTCCACCACCACGTCGATGCTGTGCTTCTTCTGCTTGTCCAGCTTGGGCAGCTCGTCCAGCTCATGCAGCTTGCCGTTGACCCGGGCGCGGACGAAGCCCTGCGCGCGCAGTTCCTCGAACACCGACAGGTGCTCGCCCTTGCGCTCGCGCACGACAGGGGCGAGCAGCATCAGCTTGCGGCCTTCCGGCAGGGCCAGCACCTGATCGACCATCTGGCTGACGGTCTGCGCTTCCAGCGGCACGTCGTGGTCCGGGCAGCGCGGCGTACCGACGCGGGCATAGAGCAGGCGCAGGTAGTCGTAGATCTCGGTGATGGTGCCCACCGTCGAACGCGGGTTGTGCGAGGTGGACTTCTGCTCGATGGAGATGGCCGGGGAGAGGCCTTCGATGGTGTCGACGTCGGGTTTTTCCATCATCGACAGGAACTGCCGGGCGTAGGCCGACAGGGATTCGACGTAACGGCGCTGGCCCTCGGCGTACAGCGTGTCGAAGGCCAGGGAGGATTTGCCGGAGCCGGACAGGCCGGTGATCACGATCAGCTTGTCGCGCGGCAGGGTCAGGTCGATGTTCTTGAGGTTGTGGGTGCGGGCACCACGAATGAGGATCTTGTCCAATTACATCAGCCTCGCTTGGCGAGCGGAAAACGGTCGAGTATAGGGCTTGCTGTTGTCCTGCGGCAAAGTGCGCTCCTGTATCGGTACGGTGAGGACTGCTAGAATCGCCGGCTGATTTTCTCGGGACTTCTTTGATGCACGATCTGCACAGCGAGCGCATGAGCAGTGGCGAGACCCGCGCGGCCGGCGGCCTGGCGCTGGTGTTTGCATTTCGTATGCTGGGCATGTTCATGGTGCTGCCGGTACTGGCCACCTACGGCATGGACCTGGCCGGCAGCACGCCGGCACTGATCGGCCTGGCCATCGGTGCCTATGGTTTGACCCAGGCTGTGCTGCAAATTCCCTTCGGCATGCTCAGCGACCGCATCGGCCGACGTCCGGTGATCTATGTCGGCCTGCTGATCTTCGCTGCCGGCAGCGTGCTGGCGGCCAACGCCGACTCGATCTGGGGCGTGATCGCCGGGCGCGTGCTGCAGGGCGCCGGGGCGATCTCGGCGGCGGTGATGGCGCTGCTCTCGGACCTGACCCGCGAACAGCACCGCACCAAGGCCATGGCCATGATCGGCATGAGCATCGGCCTGTCGTTCGCCGTGGCCATGGTGGTCGGGCCGCTGCTGACGCGCGCCTTCGGTCTGGCCGGGCTGTTCTGGGCCACCGCGGCGATGGCGCTGCTGGGCATCCTGATCGTCGCCGGGGTCGTGCCGAAAGAGGCCGGGCCGCTGCAGCACCGCGAGTCCGGGGTAGCGGCGCAGGCCCTGTGGCCGACCCTCCGGCATGGCGACCTGCTGCGTCTGGACTTCGCCATTCTGGCCCTGCACGCGGTGCTCATGGCCAGCTTCGTCGCCTTGCCGCTGGCGCTGGTAGAGCAGGGCGGGCTGGTCAAGGAAGAGCACTGGTGGGTCTACCTCACCGCGCTGCTGATCGGCTTCTTCGGCATGGTGCCGTTCATCATCTACGGCGAGAAGAAGCGCCAGATGAAGCGCGTGCTGCTCGGCGCGGTAAGCGTATTGCTGCTCTGCGAGCTGTACTTCGCCCTGTTCGGCACCAGCCTGCGCGCACTGGTGCTGGGGATCGTGCTGTTCTTCACCGCCTTCAACCTGCTGGAGGCTTCGCTGCCGTCACTGGTCAGCAAGGTGGCGCCGGCCGGCGGCAAGGGCACGGCGATGGGCGTCTACTCCACTAGCCAGTTCCTCGGGGCGGCGCTGGGTGGCATTCTCGGCGGCTGGCTGTATCAGCAGGCGGGGCTCGTCGGTGTGTTCATCGGCTGCGCTGCGCTCTGTGCAATTTGGCTGGCCATTGCTGTTACTATGCGCGAACCGCCGTATGTGACCAGTTTGCGCCTGCCGCTCGACGCCGCGGCATTGGCCGATGTCGGACTGGTCGAGCGCCTCAAGGCGACGCCGGGAGTGGCGGATGCCGTGGTGGTGGTCGACGAAGCGGCCATCTATATCAAAGTGGATACCCAACAAGTGGATCGCACGTCTCTGCAGCGCCTGATCGCATCGGCGCCAGCGGCGAGCGGAGCCTAGGAGAACGTTATGGCCCGTGGGGTTAACAAAGTCATTCTGGTCGGCACCTGCGGCCAGGACCCTGAAACACGCTACCTGCCCAGCGGCAACGCGGTGACCAACCTGAGCCTGGCCACCAGCGAGCAGTGGACCGACAAGCAGACCGGGCAGAAGGTCGAGAAGACCGAGTGGCACCGTGTCGCCCTGTTCGGCAAGGTCGCCGAGATCGCCGGCGAGTACCTGCGCAAGGGTTCGCAGGTGTACATCGAAGGCAAGCTGCAGACCCGCGAGTGGGAAAAGGACGGCATCAAGCGCTATACCACCGAGATCATCGTCGACATGCAGGGCACCATGCAGCTGCTCGGCGGCCGTCCGAGCGGTGACGAAGGCGGCGCGCCGCGTCAGTCGCGTCCGGCTCCTCAGCGCGAGCAGCAGGCTCCTCGTCAGGAGCGCCCGGCTCCGCAGCAGGCCCAGCCCGCGCCGGACTACGACAGCTTCGACGACGACATCCCGTTCTAAGCGGGCGGGCTCTAGCCTATGCGAATGCGCCTGATGCTGCTGGGCGGCGGTAGTGCCCTGGGGCATGCGCTGATTCGGCTCGGCGCCGAGGAGGACATCGGCTTCCTGGCGCCCAGGCCGCCCGAGTCGGGCTGGGATGCCGCCAGCCTGACCGAGCTGCTCGATGAAACCCGCCCCGATGCCCTGGTCAACCTGGCCTATTACTTCGACTGGTTCCAGGCCGAATCGGTGGCCGAGTCGCGCCTGCAGACTCAGGAGCGTGCAGTGGAGCGCCTGGCCGAGCTGTGCCAGCACCACGGCATCGTTCTGCTGCAGCCTTCCAGCTATCGGGTCTTCGACGGCTCGCGTGCCACCGCCTACAGCGAGAAGGAAGAACCGGTGCCACTTGGCCTGCGTGGCCAGGCACTGTGGCGCCTGGAGCAGAGCGTGCGGGCGATCTGCCCGCGGCATGTGCTGCTGCGCTTCGGCTGGCTGCTCGACGACAGTCGCGAAGGCCTGCTCGGGCGCTTTCTGCAGCGCGCCGAGCGCGACGACGCGCTGTACCTGGCCGATGACCGGCGCGGCAATCCGACACCGGTGGATGACGCGGCGCGGGTGATTCTCGCGGTGCTCAAGCAGCTCGATTGCGAGTCTCCCCTGTGGGGCACCTACCACTACGGTGGTCACGAGGCGAGCACCTCGCTGAGTCTGGGCCAGGCGGTGCTGAGCGAGGCGCGTCACTACCGCAGTAATCTGGTCGAGGACATTGCGCCACAGGCGCACTCCGCGCGTCCGGACGCAGCCGATGAGCCGCAACACGCGGTGCTGGCCTGCAAGAAGATTCTTCACACCTTCGGCATCAAGCCGCGCGCCTGGCGTGCCGGTCTGCCGAGCCTGTTGGACCGTTATTACCGTCATGGCTGAAATTCTCGTAACCGGCGGCGCCGGCTTTATCGGCTCGCACCTGGTCGACGCCCTGTTGGCCGCCGGTCATGGCGTGTGCGTGCTGGACAATCTGTCCATGGGCAAGCGCAGCAACCTGCCGCTGGACAACCCCCGTCTGCGTTTCATCGAAGGGGATGTCGCCGATGCGGCACAGGTCGAGCAGGCCATGGCCGGCTGCGATGCCGTGGCGCATCTGGCAGCGGTGGCCTCGGTACAGGCGTCGGTGGACGACCCGGCGGCCACGCATCAGAGCAACTTCATCGGTACCCTCAACGTCTGCGAGGCCATGCGTCGGCACGGCGTGCGCCGCGTGCTGTACGCCTCCAGCGCGGCCATCTACGGCAACAATGGCGAAGGTCTGGCCATCGATGAAGACACCCCCAAGGCGCCGCTCACGCCCTATGCCGTGGACAAGCTGGCCAGCGAGCAGTATCTGGATTTCTACCGCCGTCAGCATGGGCTGGAGCCGGCGGTGTTTCGTTTCTTCAATATTTTCGGGCCGCGCCAGGATCCCTCTTCGCCCTATTCGGGGGTGATCAGCATCTTCACCCAGCGCGCCCAGCAGGGGCAGCCGATCAGCGTGTTCGGCGATGGCGAGCAGACCCGCGATTTCTTCTATGTCGGCGATCTGATCGAGTTGCTGTTGCAGGGCCTGTTCGGCGAGGTTGTCGAGCAACCGGTGAATGTCGGCTGGAACCAGGCGGTCAGCCTCAAGCAGCTGCTGGCGGAGATCGGTGCGCTCTGCGGCGGCCTGCCTCCGGTTACCCACCTGCCGGCGCGTGCCGGCGATATCCGCCACTCGCGTGCCGACAATGTGCGCCTGCGGGCGCATTACCGTCTGCCGCAGCAGACGCCGCTGCGTGAAGGCTTGCGCCAACTGCTCGGGCTGTAAGCCGCTTGGGACGCGGGACGCCTCGACCCTCATCGGTATCGCGAAGACCCTGTGGCTGAGCCGTTCCGCATGCGGTGTGTGCAGCGAAAGATACGCCCTCATCGGTGCGCGCGGCGCACCCTACGCGTAGTCGGGCTATCGGCGTGCTATCTGAGGCACGCACCGTAGGGTGCGCCGTGCGCACCAAAGCTTGCCCGGGCTGTACATCGGGTAAATGAAAAAGCCGGCATCTGCCGGCTTTTTCGTTTTCGCGCGGGCTGTCAGAACTTGTAGCCCAGGCCGACCATGTAGACGAAGGGATCGACATCCACATCGACCTTGACCTTGTCGCCGGCCAGGTAGGTGGTGCCGGTGGTGTCGATGTCGATGTAGCGCACCTGGGCATTGAGCATCAGCTTGTCGGTGAGCATGTAGTCCATGCCGACCTGGCCGGCCAGGCCCCAGGAGTCCTTCATGTCGAGGCCGCGGAAGCCCTTGCCTTCGGCTTCGCTGCTCAGCTCGGTGTCGAAGAACCAGGTGTAGTTGATGCCGATACCGACATAGGGCTGGAAGGCCGAGCTCTTGTCTAGCGGGTAGTAGACGGCGCTGAGGGTCGGCGGCAGGTGCTTGAGGCTGCCCAGCTTGCCGTTGAGGCCGGCGAAGGCGCCGGGCATGCCCTTGACGCCTACGTCATGGCTGAACGGGGTGGCTGCCAGCAGTTCGATGCCGAAATGGTCGGTGACCATGTAGGCGAAGTTCAGACCCAACTGGGTATCGCTGTCCAGGGTGGCACCACTGCCGGGGACCTTACCGAGCACGGCGTGGTCGATATTGCCGCTGTCTTCGCGCGGGTCGACGGTGATTGCACCGGCACGCAGGATGATGTCGCCGGCCTGGTGAGCCTGGGCGACAGGGGCGGCGATGGCGAGGGCCAGCAGGGAGGCAGTGAACAGCGATTTGTACATGGCGAGCTCCAGTTCGAGTCGGTTGTGTCTTTGGCTGGGTTCAATGCTAAGCCACGCAACAATTCGCTTTTTGACCTGGCTCAATAGATCGGCGGGCTCTGCCGAGCTGTTTTGTCCATTGATTCGAATGCGTACGTAGATGATAATGTTTCTCTTTTTGCAGCAAGCCCGTCTGTCGAGGACCCTCTCCGCATGAATCGCTTCCCCCTCCGCTCCCTGGCCGCCGCCCTGATGCTGGCCAGCGGTTCGCTGGCTGCCGCACCGCTCGATGCGGCGCTGGACGAAAGCCAGCGTCTGGCCGCCGAGGCCAAAGCCTCTCAGGGCCGTGTCGAGCAGCTGGACGACGCCAGCCGCGAGATGCTCAATGAGTACCGTAACGCCTTGCAGCAGGCCGAGGCTTTGAAAGGTTATAACAGTCAACTTCGTGACCTGGTCGAAGCCCAGCGTCAGGAGCTGGCCAGTTATCAGAAGCAGCTCGATGGCATCGAGCGTACCCAGGAAGCGGTGAGCCCGCAGATGGTCAAGATGGTCGAGGTGCTGGGTGAGTTCATCGCCGCCGACCTGCCGTTTCTGCCCGAAGAACGTGAAGACCGTCTGGCTCAACTGCAGGACCTGCTGCCGCGCGCTGACGTGAGTCTGGCCGACAAATACCGCCGTATCCTCGAGGCCTACCAGATCGAGAGCGATTATGGCCGCACGCTCGAAGCCTGGCGCGGCGAGCTGAATCAGGCAGACGGTGGTTCGCGCAGTGTCGAGTTCCTGCGCCTGGGCCGCAGCATGCTCTATTACCAGACCCTCGATGCGCACGAGAGCGGCTGGTGGAACCCACAGACCAAGGCATGGGAAGTGCTCGACGGCAGCGCACGTCGTCCGTTGACCCAGGCCATCGCCATCGCCCGTCAGCAGCAGGCGCCTGCCGTGCTGTCCCTGCCGATCAAGACCTTGGCCGAGGAGGCCGCACAATGAGTCGTCGTGTTGTAGCCGTACTGGCGCTCAGCCTGTTGCCGGCACTGGCCGCCGTGGCCGAAACCCTCAACCCTGACCAACTGCTTCAGCGCATCCGCAGCGAGCGCGCTGCCGAAGTCAGCGCCATGCAGGAACGCGAACAGGCGTTTCTCTCCAAGCGCAGCGAGCAGGCTCAGTTGCTGGCTGCCGCGCGCTCCGCACTGAATACCCAGAAGGCCGAAAGCGAGCGTCTGAAGGCCGAGTTCGACCGCCAGGAGGCCGAGCTGGCCGAGCAGGAGAAACTGCTGGCGCAGCGCGTCGGTCATCTTGGCGAGTTGTTTGGCGTGGTGCGCCAGAGCGCCGGCGATGTTGCCGGGCAATGGCAGGACAGCCTGCTCAACGCCCAGTACCCGGAGCGCCTCAAGCGCCTCAAGGCATTGGCTGAAAGCCGCTCGCTGCCGTCCGCCGAGGATCTCGACGGCTACTGGATGCTGCTGCTCGAAGACCTGGCCGCCAGCGGCCGTATCGAGCGCCTGCAACTGCCGGTGGTGAGTGCCGATGGTTCGCGCCAGGAGCAACAGGTGCTGCGTGTGGGGGGCTTCGCTGTGTATGGCGAGGATGCCTTCCTGCGCTACGACGCCGATGCCGGGCAGCTGGTGGCGCCGCCGCGTCAGCCGTCCGGCCTGGGCCAGGTCAGGGACTACCTGAGCAGCTCCGACACGCTCGCCACGCTGCCCATCGACCCGAGCCGTGGCAGCCTGCTGGCGCAGCTGCAGCAGCAGCCGACCCTGTGGGATCGTCTGCAACAGGGTGGTCTGGTCGGTTGGGTGATCGTCGTGCTGGGCGCTTTCGGCCTGCTTCTGGCTGTGTGGCGCATGGTCTATCTGGGCCGCGTCGGCGGCGGCGTCAAGGCGCAGATGCATGACCTCAGCGCGCCGCGCAATGACAACCCGCTGGGTCGGGTGATCGGTGTGCTGGGCGCCAAGCCGCAACTGGCTGACCTGGAGACCCTGGAGCTGAAGCTGGACGAGGCGATCCTGCAGGAGACCCCGCCGCTGGAAAAAGGCCAGGGCCTGCTCAAACTGCTCGCCGCCGTGGCGCCGCTGCTCGGTCTGCTGGGCACCGTGACCGGCATGATCGTCACCTTCCAGGCCATCACCCAGAGCGGTGGCGGCGACTCGCGTCTGATGGCCGACGGCATTTCCCAGGCCCTGGTGACCACCGTGCTGGGCCTGGTGGTGGCCATCCCGCTGCTGTTCCTGCATAGCCTGCTGGCCAGCCGCAGCAAGGGCCTGATCCAGATCCTGGAGCAGCAGAGCGCCGGTCTGATCGCCCTGCATCTGTCGGGAGCGCCGCGCCGTGACTGATCTGTTCGCCTTCTGGCTGCGCGTGGTCGACAGTGCCTATGCACTGCTCGATTTCATGAGCGCCGGCGGCGTGGTGATGTGGGCGCTGGCGCTGCTCTGCGTGGTGTTCTGGACCCTGGTGTTCGAGCGCTTCTGGTACATGCGGCGGATCTTCCCGCGCTGGGTGCAGGAACGCCGCGAGGCCTGGCAGCAGGTGCTGGCCGATGACAACGGCAACTGGCAGCGCGCCGTGCGCCTGGCCTGGCTGGCGCAGGCGCGTCAGCAACTGGCAGCGCCGCTGCGCCTGGGCAAGACCCTGGTGGCGCTGTATCCGCTGCTGGGGCTGCTCGGCACCGTGCTGGGCATGATCGCCGTGTTCGACGTGCTCGCCCTCAACGGCACCGGCAACCCACGCGGCATGGCCGCAGGCGTCTGGCAGGCGACCCTGCCGACCATGGCCGGCATGGTCCTGGCCATCCCCGGATTGTTCAGCCTGGCACGCCTCGAGCGCGAAGCCAGCCAGGCCATCGAGCGGCTGGCCGACCAGCTGCGTCACGACTGAGATCGCCCAACATGAGAATGCGTCGTCACCACCAGCAGGACGAAGACACCGGCATCGACCTCACGCCGATGCTCGACGTGGTCTTCATCATGCTGATCTTCTTCATCGTCACCAGCTCGTTCATTCGCGAGTCCGGGGTCGAAGTACAGCGCCCGCAGGCGGAAACCGCCAATCCGCAGGACAAGGGCAACATCCTCATCGCCGTCACCGCCGACGGGCAGATCTGGATGGACAAGCAGTCGGTGGACATCCGCAGCGTGCGCGCCCATGTCGAGCGCATGCGCGTCGATCAGCCGGAAGGTGCCGTAGTGGTGCAGGCCGACAAGGATGCGCGTACCGGCCTGGTCGTCCAGGTGATGGATCAGGCGCGTCTGGCCGGTGTGCAGGATGTCGCGCTGGCTGCCGGTAGCGGAGTCAACTGATGCGCCTGCCGCTGTCTTTTCTCGGCGCCTGCCTGATGGCCCTGGGGCTGTTCGCCCTGATGCTGTACATGGTCGCGCCGCCGAGCGCCAAGGTCAGCCAGGACCCGGTCAGCGTGGCCAACTTCGTGCGCATGGACGGCAACACCAGCGAGACCGCCAGCCGTACCCGTCAGCAGGCACCGCAGCCGCCGCAGCCGCAAACACCGCAGCCCCCTACGCCGCCGACGCCGCAAACGGCCACGCCGAATGCCAACCTGCCGGCGCTGGACATCCAGCTGCCCAGCCTGGCCAGCGGTATCGCCGTCAACAGCGCGCCGGCGCCGAGCCTGTCTGGTCTCGCCCCGGGCGCGCCAGCGCCGACGCCGCCGAGCGAGGCTGCCGAGTCCGGGCAGATGGGCGGCATGGAGAGCGAAGTCATGCCGCTCAACGACGTGCGCCCGGAATACCCGCGCTATGCGCTGCAACGAGGCATCGAAGGTTTCGTCAAACTGGCTTTCACCATCAACCGCTCCGGCAATGTGGAGAACATCCGCGTGCTGGAGGCCAATCCGCGCAATGTGTTCGAACGCGAAGCGCGCCGCGCCGCCGCCCGCTGGCGCTTCGCGCCGCGTACCGAGGGTGGCCTGGCAGTGGACCGCGAAGCGGTGAAAACCCTCTACTTCCGTCTGGAAAGGAGCTGACCATGTACCGTTGGTTGTTGCTCGTGATGCTCAGTGCTGGGGCCGTGCCTGGCATGGCCCAGCAGACCGTCGACCCGACCGTGTTCCGCGCGCTGAACGCGGCGCAGGCCGCGCAGCAGAAGGGTGACCACGCCGCCGCACGGCGCGCGCTGGAGGGCATCCAGGCCAAGAGTGGCAGTCTCGAAGAGGCGCTGATCTGGCGCAGCCAGGCCTATGTGGCCTGGTCGGCCGGCAACAACGGACAGGCCATCGAGTGGCTGGACAAGGCCGTGCGCAGCGGCAAGCTCGACGAACAGATGCTCGCCGGCGAACGCCTCAACCTGGCCAAGCTCAATCTCGGCGAGCGCCGTTTCGCCAGGGTCGTCGAGCTGCTGGGGCCCGAGCAGGGCACGGCCTCCGAAGAGGTGCTGCAGATGCTGGTGCAGGCCTACCAGGGCCTGAACCAGCCGGCCAAGGCATTGCCACTGGCCGAGCGCTACGTGCAGGCCAACCCCAAGGCCGCCGACATCTGGCTGCAGTTCCTGGTGGGCGCCAACGCCGACCTCAAGCGCTATGCCCAGGCCGAGCGCTGGCAGCGTCAGCTGCTGGCGCGTCAGCCGAACGATGCCAAGGGCTGGCGCCAACTGGCCGGTCTGCAGCAGATGGCCGGCAGCAACGACAAGGCGCTGGCGACCCTGCGTGCGGCGCACAGCAAGGGCCTGCGCTTCAGCGAGGCGGAGCTGGATAACCTGGTGCTGCTGGCCGGCGCCGCCGATCAGCCCTGGCAGGGCGCCAAGCTGCTGGCCGGCATGCTCGACAGCGGCCTGCTGGCCAACACCGCGGCTCGTCAGGAGCGTCTGGGCCTGTTCTGGTGGCAGGCGCGCGATCGCGCCGCGGCGGTGCGCGTGCTGCGCCCGCTGGCCGAGCGCAGCGGCAACGGCAAGCACTGGCTGTATGTCGCCCAGCTGGAGCTGGAACGGTCGCGCTGGCAGGCCGGGCTGGACGCGCTGGCGCGTGCCGAACGCGGTGGTGCCGAGCGCGCCAAGGTGCGTTCATGGCGGCAGTGGGCGGAAAGCGAGCTGCGTTTCGAGCAGGAAAATCGGGTCGCCAGTCGCAGTTGAGTCGTTCTCGGTGCGCGCAGCGCACCCTACCGTAGGGTGCGCCGCGCGCACCATCTTCGGTGAGGTGTTCAAAGAACGCTCCGCCGCCGCAGAGCGCAGCCGCCACACAAGAAAAAGCCAGGCCTTGGGCCTGGCTTTTTCGTTTTAAGCGTGGAGCGAGCGGGCTCAGCCCTCGGGCAGCTCGTAGGCGTAGATCTTGTTCGCTTCCATCTGATAGCCGACCTCGGCCAGCTCGCTGCTGACGTGCTCGACCTTCATCGGCCCTTCCACCCAGAACGGCTGGTACAGCGCATCGAGCAGCACGCCCAGTTCGCTGGTGACGTGCACGATCTGGTTCGAGGGTGGTGGCGGTACATGGATGCAGGCGCCGAAGTAGGGCACCAGCAGAAACTCCACCACGCGGCCTTCATCGGTCACGTCCAGCGGCACGATATAACCGGGCAGCTTGACGGTCTGGCCGTCCAGAGCCTTCACCACCGGAGCGGCCGGCGATTGCTGCATGGCGGCCGGGCCCGACTCGGCGAGCGCGTCGGCCAGCTGCGACAGATCGTGGATCGGTGTGGGATCGATCCGCTGGGGCGGCGCATCTGGCGGAATCAGCTCCGACCAGGTGATTTCGCGCACATCGGCGGCGGCCAGCGGCAGGGCCAGCGTCAGCAGCAGGCTGGCGAGCAGGGGGCGGGGCATGAGGAACCTCGTAGTAAGAGCGCCTGCGCAGTGTACGCCAGGCGCTCTCAACTTTCCCTCAGAGCCTGATCGACAGACCATCGGCCAGCGACTGCCGATAGGCGCGCCAGGCCGGCACGCTGCCCATCAGCAGGGCGGCGCCGAGAATCCCGGCCAGCAGGGTCCATTCGTAGCGGGTGGGGGCGCTCAATGCCAGGTACAGGCCGTAGTTGGCCTGTACGTAGCCCTGGCTGCCGGCGATGCCGAGATACAGCAGGGCCAGGCCGAGCGCCACGCCGGCCAGCGCCAGGGCAAAGGCCTCCAGCACCAGCAGGCTGGCGATATGCCAGGGACGTGCGCCCACCGAGCGCAGGATGGCCATTTCCCGGCGGCGTTCGTTGAGGCTGGTGAGGATTGCCGTCAGCATGCCGATCAGACCGGTGAGCACGACGAACAGCGAGACCACGAACAGCGCCTGTTCGGCGGTGCCCATCAGGCTCCACAGCTCCTGCAGGGCGACGCCGGGCAGGATCGCCAGCAGCGGCTCGCCGCGAAACTCGTTGATCTCGCGTTGCAGGCTGAACGTCGCGATCTTGCTGTTGAGGCCGAGCATGAACGCCGTGATCTGCTTCGGCTGGAGGTCCATGGTGCGTGCCTGCTCGGCGCTGATCTGCGCCGCACCGCGCGCCGGCATACCGTTCTGCCAGTCGATGTGCAGCGCTTCCATCCCGGCCAGGGAGATGTGCAGGGTACGGTCCACCGGCGTGCCGGTGCGCTCGAGAACGCCGACCACGGTGAACGGCTTGTCGTCGTGCTTGAGCAGGCTGATGGTGGCGACGCCATGGGCCAGGACGATCTCCTCGCCCAGGCCGTAGCCCAGCGCCTGGGCCACCTCGGCGCCGAGCACCACCTCGAAGGGATCGTCGGCGAAGGCGCGGCCCTGGGCCAGTTTCAGCGCCTGGCTGCGGGCGTAGCGATAGTGTTCGAAGTAGGCGGTGCTGGTGCCCATCACCCGGTAGCCGCGGTGCGAGTCGCCCAGCGAGATGGGAATGGCCCACTTCACCTGGCGGTGGTTGGCGAAGCGCTCGAAGCTGTCCCAGCGGATGTTGTTGGTGGCGTTGCCGATGCGAAACACCGAGTACAGCAGCAGGTTCACGCTGCCCGAGCGGGCACCGACGATCAGGTCGGTGCCGCTGATGGTGTTGGCGAAGCTGGCACGCGCTTCGGTGCGCACGCGTTCGACGGCCAGCAGCAGGCAGACCGACAGGGCAATGGCGAATACCGTGAGCAGGGCGGTGAAGCGGCGGTTGGCCAGGCTGGCCAGGGCGATGCGGATCAGATGCATCTCAGGCCTCCTGGGGGCGCGTGGCGCGGTTGAGTTCGGCCAGCGACAGGCTGCGGTCGAACAGTGCAGCCAGGCTCTGGTCGTGGCTGACGAACAGCAGGCTGGCGCCGGCCGCGCGGCATTCGGCGAAGAGCAGCTGGAGGAAGGCCTCGCGGGCGTCGAAGTCCAGCGCCGAGGTGGGTTCGTCGGCGATCACCAGTTCCGGCTGGCCGATCAATGCGCGCGCGGCAGCAACGCGCTGCTGCTGGCCGATGGACAACTCGTCGGCGCGGCGGCCGAGCAGGTCGGCGCGCAGCCCCAGATGGTCGAGCAGCGCGGCGGCTGCAGCATCGATGCTGCCATGGCGCTGGCGCGCGCGTTCTGCACGCGAGCGTGAGAAGCGGCAGGGCAGTTCGACGTTCTCGCGCACCGAGAGAAAGGGCAGCAGGTTGAACTGCTGGAAGATGTAGCCGGTGTGATCGACACGAAAGCGGTCGCGGGCGCCGGCCGAGAGCTGGCCGAGATCCTGGCCGAGCAGGCGGATGTGCCCGCGCTGGGCCTTTTGCACGCCGCCCAGCAGGCCGAGCAGGGTGGTCTTGCCGCTGCCGCTGGGGCCCTTGAGAAACAGGGTCTCGCCGCGTGCCAGGGTGAAGCTGGGGATGTCCAGCAATTGCGCCTGGCCGGGCCAGGCGAAGCCGAGGTCGGCCAGTTCGATCAGAGGTTCGGTCATGGTCCGGCTATCGATGAGACAAGAAACGATGCAGAAGCGAATCCAGTGGCGGTGCCAAGGAGGGCCAGATGCCCCTTTCGCTCCTGCAGGTCGTAGCGGTCAGAAGCTCAGGCGCGGCTGGGCGGCCGTCAGTTCGGCGCCCTGCTGGCCGTTCGGGCCGATCAGTTGTACCTGAATCTTCTCGGTGGCGGGGAAGCGTTTGAACAGTTCGGCCAGATCCAGTTGTTTCAATTCGTTGGCCTTGGCGCATTCGAAGCGGTAGTGCGCATGGATGTCGCTGTGTTCGCCTTCGTGCTTGTGGTCGTGATGGTCGTGCTTGTGGTCGTGCCCCTTGCCGGCGAACAGCGGGCTCTGCAGCTCGACCTCGGTGGCCTTGCAGTCGCCGCTGGACAGGGCGAACAGGCTGACGGGCTGTTCCAGTTCGCGCTTGGCGGCGGCGACCTTGGCCTTGTCGGCATCGCTCTTGGCGGCATGTTCGAAACCCACCAGGTTCATCGCCGGGCTGTCGAACTGCAGTTCCAGCAGGTTGCCGTCGAGCGCCACGTTGAGGCTGGCAACGCCGTGCTCGTGGGCACCGAGGCTGTCGTGGTGGTGATCATGGTCGTGCCCGTGTTCATGGGCCTGTGCGGCAGCCAGGGGCAGCAGGGCAAAGGGCAGAGCGAGAAGCAGATGGCGCATGGGGTGTCTCCGGCCGAGCGTGGATGAATCGTTACGTTATAACAACTTTTGTGCCGGGCTGGCCAGCGCGGGGGGGAGCATGGGAGCATGCGCGAACCTGACGGGAGGCTGAACATGATGCGTATACGTGGACGGATTGGCGATTGGCCGGTGGACCTGACGCTGGAGCTGGATGCAGACGATTGGGCGCAACTGGCAGAGCGCGTCGCCGTCACGCCGCCCCCGGCCGAGCCCGTTGCCACGCCTGCGAACAATGACCGCCTGTGGGAAACCGCGCTGCAGCTGGTGCGTGAGGCCGGGCAGGTCGAAGGGCCGCGACTGTTGGCGCAACTGGCGGCACTGGCCGCAGGCAAGCGCCTGCTGGTGCGTCTGCGCCACTGCGCGCAGATCCGCATGGAAACCGGCGCGGATGCGCCGATCTATCACTGGGTGGCGGAGTAAGGCATGCCGAATGGCGATCTGCCTGTAGGGTGCGCCGCGCGCACCGGGTAGCGTCTGCTCGATTTGGCTAGACCCCGGTGCGCCTGGCGCACTCTACGGCGAGTACGATGAACGCTGAGGTCAGTAAATCGCCTGGTACAGCTTGCGGCGGTAGCTGGTGACCAGCGGGTGGTCGCCGCCGAGCAGATCGAATACCTGCAGCAGCGTCTTGTGCGGCAGGCCGTCACCGTAGCTGCGGTTGCGCACGAACAATTTGAGCAGGCCATCCAGCGCGGCTTCGTACTGCTGACGCGCCAGTTGCTGCACGGCGAGCTGGTAGACCGCTTCGTCATCCTCGGCATTCTGTGCCAGGCGGCTTTTCAGCGTGGCCACTTCCGGCAGGTCGGCAGCCTGGCGCAGGAAGGTCAGCTGCGCCTTGGCGCCGGCCAGCGCCTGCTTGTGCTCGTCGCCCTTGACCGCATCGAGCACCACCTGGGCCTCGCCCAGCTCGCCGCGCTCGGCCAGGCAGCGGGCATAGAGAATCAATGCCGCGGCGTTCTCGTTGTTCTCGGTCAGCACCTGCTTGAGCAGGGCCTCGGTTTCGGCGAAACGGCCTTCGGCGAACAGCGCCTGGGCGATCTCCATCGGGTCGGCGGCAACCGGCGCCGGTTCGGCGACGTGCGGTTTGAGCATCTCGCGGATGGCCGCTTCCGGCTGGGCGCCGGCGAAGCCGTCCACCGGCTGACCATTCTTGAACAGCACCACGGTGGGCAGGCTGCGGATGCCGAAGCGCATGACGATGTCCTGCTCGATATCGCAGTTGACCTTGGCCAGCAGCAGCTCGCCGGCATAGTCCTCGGTGATCTTCGCCAGCATCGGCATCAGCGCCTTGCACGGCGCGCACCACTCGGCCCAGAAGTCCACCAGCACCGGCTTGTGAAAGGAGTTCTCGATCACCAGTTGCTCGAAGTTGGCGGCGCCGGAGATGTCGAAGATGTAAGGGGAGTCGCTCATGGTCGGTCTCGAAAAGCAGGGCAATGGGCTATTAATGCGGGCGTCGGGGCGTGGTTACAAGGGGCGCGTGGCGTGATACAGGCTGACCTCGCGAAATTCCGCCGGCTCGGCCAGATCCGGCCAGGTGCAGCCATCGAGCAGGGCCAGACGCTGGTACAGCGGATGGCGGAAGTCCTTGACCCGCGAGTCGGCCACCAGCGCCTGACGGCCACGGCTGAGGAAGTGGTCCAGCAGCGGCAGGTTGGCGCGGTCGTAAAGCACGTCGGCCACCAGGATCAGGTCGTAGCGGTCGGCCTCGGCGAAGAAGTCCGCCGAGTAGTTCAGCGTCACGCCATTGAGTTCGGCATTGGCGCGACTGGCGGCCAGCGCCAGTGGGTCGAGATCGCAGGCCACCACTTCGGCGGCGCCCGCCCTGGCCGCGGCGATGGCAGCCACGCCGGAGCCCGCGCCAAAATCCAGCACGCGCTTGCCGCGCACCCACTCGGGGCGTTCGGCCAGCCAGCGGGCCAGCACCAGGCCGCTGGCCCAGCAGAAGCACCAGTAGGGCGGCTCCTCGAGAATGCGCCGGGTTTCCTCGGCGTTGAACGCGCGATCCATGTTGCTGGCGTCGATCAGCCACAGGGCGATATCGGTGCCCGGCAGCGTTTCGGCCACCAGGCGGGCGTCGCCGAGCAGTTCGCTCAGCGCCTGCTGCAGGTGTTCGGGTGATCTCATGGTGCCGGCACCAGCTGCAGCGAGCCGAGGTCCTGGTCCTTGAGCTCGGCAATGGTGCGTGGCGGCAGGCGCTGCACCAGGCGACCGGAGAGGCTGACCCGGCCGCGCAGTTCGATGCGCTGGCCCTGAATCTGGTTGTTGGCGGCGAGCGGGAGGCGGAACGGCAAGGGCGCGCCATCGCCGCGCAACTGAACCTGGGCGAGCAGGGCGCTCGGGCGGCCGCGCAGGTCGATGGCCAGCAGCGCCAGGTCGACGTCGGCACCCTCGGCGACGCCGAGCAGCTCGCCGCGCAGGCTGGGGCCAGGCGCCACTTTGGCGGCGGGGACGGTGGGTGCGGACGCTGGCGCTGGCGCCGGTGCAGCTGCGGGGACAGTGGCGGTCGGTTCGCTGGCGCAGGCGCTGAGCAGGGCGGCGACGGCGAGAGGAAGCAGGGGCAGGTATCGGTTCATGGCAGGCTCTGCTGTTCTGGCGGGCGTCTATATAGCCTAACGGGCTGCGGCTTGTCTTGCCGCTTCGATGCGCTACCATGGCGCCTTTGCCGCCATCTGCCCGCGCCTGCCATGCATTGTCCCTTCTGCGCCGCCAACGACACCAAGGTCATCGATTCCCGTCTGGTTGCCGAGGGCGATCAGGTGCGCCGCCGCCGCGAGTGCGTGGCCTGCGGCGAACGGTTCACCACCTTCGAAACCGCCGAGCTGGTGATGCCGCGTCTGATCAAGCAGGACGGCAGCCGTCAGCCCTTCGACGAGGAGAAGCTGCGCGCCGGCATGCAGCGCGCGCTGGAGAAGCGCCCGGTGAGCGTCGAACGTCTGGAAGAGGCCATCGCCCGCATCAAGCAGCAACTGCGCGCCACCGGTGAGCGCGAGGTGAAATCGCTGGTGCTCGGTGAGCTGGTGATGACCGAGCTGAGCAAGCTCGACGAGGTGGCCTACATCCGTTTCGCCTCGGTGTACCGACGCTTCCAGGACCTCAACGAGTTCCGCGAAGAGATCGAGCGCCTGGCCCGCGAGCCGTCGAAAAGCCGATGAGCGAGCGCGACCATTTGTTCATGGCGCGCGCCCTGCGGCTGGCGCGCAAAGGCCTTTACTCAACCCACCCGAATCCGCGTGTCGGCTGCGTCATCGTGCGTGACGGCGAGATCGTCGGCGAGGGCTGGCATGCCCGGGCCGGCGAGCCGCATGCCGAGGTGCACGCCCTGCGTCAGGCCGGCGAGCGCGCGCGTGGTGCCACCGCCTACGTCACCCTGGAACCCTGCAGCCATCACGGGCGTACGCCGCCCTGCGCCGATGCGCTGGTCGCCGCCGGGCTCGGCCGGGTGGTCGCAGCGATGCAGGACCCCAACCCGCAGGTGGCCGGTCGCGGCCTGCTGCGCCTGGCCAATGCCGGTATCGACGTGTTGTCCGGCGTGCTGGAAGGTGAGGCGCGCGCGCTCAATGCCGGTTTCATCAAGCGCATGGAGAGCGGGTTGCCGTTCGTGCGGGTCAAGTCGGCGATGAGTCTGGATGGCCGCACAGCCATGGCCAGCGGCGAGAGCCAGTGGATCACCGGGCCGGCGGCGCGTGCCGAGGTGCAGCGGTTGCGCGCCCAGTCCAGCGTGGTGCTCAGCGGCGCCGACACCGTGCTGGCCGACGACGCCCGGTTGACCGTGCGCCCCGACGAGTTGGGGCTGGGCGCAGAAGCGACGTTCATGGCCGCCTCGCGGCCGCCGCTGCGTGTGCTGATCGATGGTCGGTTGCGGGTACCGCTGAGCAAGGCGTTCTTCCAAGTCGGCCCGGCGCTGGTGGCCTCCTGTGCGGCTGCAGCTGCGCGCGACCGCTACCTGGCCGACGGACACGAACTGCTCGCCGTGCCGGGTAGCAATGGTCATGTCGACCTGCGCAAGCTGCTGCAGGAGCTGGCCGGGCGTGGCGTCAACGAGGTGCTGGTGGAGGCCGGGCCGCGTCTGGCCGGCGCCTTCGCCCGCGCCGGGCTGGTGGACGAGTACCGCATCTTCGTTGCGCCCAAACTGCTGGGTTCCAGTGCTCGGCCGTTGTTCGAGCTGCCGCTCAACCGCATGGCCGAGGCGCCGGAGTTGCAGATTGTCGATATCCGCGCCGTCGGCGCCGACTGGCAGATCACCGCGGTGCCCAAGACCAGATAGGGTGCGCCGTGCGCACCGCGGCCGTCGCGGTTCTCTCCACGTCCCCCTTGCCTGGTGTCAACGACTCGCGCGGGCCTGACAGGTCGGCGGTTGACCCTGGTGCGCGCAGCGCACCCTACGACCCATGCGCCGCGGTGAGAAATATGGTAAAACGCCACGCGGCCATTCATATGGCCGCAACGTTCTCAGGGCGGGGTGAGATTCCCCACCGGCGGTAATGGTTCGCAGAACCTAGCCCGCGAGCGCTCGCCATGGCTTCTGCCAGGCGAGGTCCAGCAGACCCGGTGCGATTCCGGGGCCGACGGTATAGTCCGGATAAAGAGAGAGCGGGATTCCCTCCTCGGGCGCTTTTTGCGCGTCCGCGAAATCCCTATCGATCGGCATTGCCCTGTTTTTGACCAAAACAGGAGTTCGTCCATGCTGTTCAGCACCATCTTCTACGTGAAACCGGAGGGCGTATGTTCACCGGCATAATCGAAGCCATCGGCAGCATCCGCGCCATGACGCCCAAGGGCGGCGACGTGCGCGTCTACGTGGCCACCGGCAAACTCGATCTGGGTGACGTCAAGCTCGGCGACAGCATCGCCGTCAACGGCGTGTGCCTGACCGCGGTGGAACTGCCTGGCGACGGCTTCTGGGCCGACGTCAGCCGCGAGACGCTGGCGCGCACCGCCTTCGTCGACCTCAAACCCGGCAGCGCGGTGAACCTGGAAAAGGCCCTGACGCCCACCAGCCGCCTCGGCGGGCACCTGGTCAGCGGTCACGTCGATGGCGTCGGCGAGATCGTCTCGCGCGCCGATAACGCCCGCGCCGTGCAGTTCAGGGTGCGCGCCCCGCGTGAGCTGGCCAAGTACATCGCGCACAAGGGCTCGATCACCGTCGACGGCACCAGCCTGACCGTCAATGCGGTCGATGGCGCCGAGTTCGAACTGACCATCGTGCCGCACACCCTGGCCGAGACCATCATGGTCGACTACCAGGCCGGGCGTAAGGTCAACCTCGAAGTCGACCTGCTGGCGCGTTACCTGGAGCGCCTGCTGCTCGGCGACAAGGCCGCCGAGCCCAAGGCCTCGGGCCTGACCGAAAGCTTTCTCGCCGAACACGGCTACCTGAAGAATTGAGGAGACGCCCCGATGGCGCTCAACACCGCTGAAGAACTGATCGAAGACATCCGCGCCGGCAAGATGGTCATCCTCATGGATGACGAGGACCGCGAGAACGAAGGCGACATCATCATCGCCTCCGAATGCGTCACCGCCGAGCACATCAACTTCATGGCCCGCTTCGCCCGTGGCCTGATCTGCATGCCGATGACCCGCGAACGCTGCGAGCTGCTTAAGCTGCCGCTGATGGCGCCGCGCAACGGCTCCGGTTTCGGCACCAAGTTCACCGTCTCCATCGAGGCCGCCGAGGGCGTGACCACCGGCATCTCCGCCGCCGACCGTGCCCGTACCGTGCAGGCCGCGGTGGCGCGTAATGCGGTGGCCGACGACATCGTCAGCCCCGGCCACATCTTTCCGCTGATGGCCCAACCCGGCGGCGTGCTGGCGCGTGCCGGCCATACCGAAGCGGCCTGCGACCTGGCGCGCATGGCCGGTTTCGAGCCGAGCGGGGTGATCTGCGAGATCATGAACGACGACGGCACCATGGCCCGTCGCCCGGAGCTGGAGGCCTTCGCCGAGCAGCACGGTCTGAAGATCGGCACCATCGCCGACCTGATCCACTACCGCCTGATCCACGAGCGCACCGTCGAGCGCATCAGCGAGCAGCCGCTGGATACCGAGCTGGGCCAGTTCAATCTGGTGACTTACCGCGACGCGGTGGAAGACACCGCACACATGGCGCTGACCCTGGGCACCATCTGCGCCGAGGAACCGACCCTGGTGCGCGTGCACAACATGGACCCGCTGCGCGACCTGTTCCTGGTCAACCAGCCGGGCCGCTGGAGCATGCGTGCGGCGATGGCGGAAGTGGCCAAGGCCGGTAGCGGCGTGGTGCTGCTGCTCGGCAACCCGCTGACCGGGCCGGAGTTGCTGGCGCTGATCAGCCGTCAGCAGCCGGCCAACCCTGCGACCTACAGCACCGTGGGCGCCGGCTCGCAGATTCTGCGCGATCTCGGCGTGCGCAAGATGCGCCTGATGAGCTCGCCGATGAAGTTCAACGCGATATCCGGCTTCGACCTCGAGGTTGTAGAATACCTGCCGGCTGACTAAAAGCGGCCCGAAGGGCCAAAGCTGATGACCCTCTCCCTCTGGGAGAGGGTGCCCGCAGGGCGGGAGAGGGTGTTGTGGCCAACGCCTAACCCTCTCCCCCGGCCCCCTCTCCCACAAGTGGGCGAGGGGGGCAAAATCCCGCTCCCCAGGGAGCACGAATTTTATTTTCGGAGCGCAAGGCGCTTCGGCTCTTTAACCCATGTGAGACCCGTCATGACCCTGAAGACCATCGAAGGTACCTTCATCGCCCCGAAGGGCAAATACGCCCTGGTGGTGGGCCGTTTCAACAGCTTCGTCGTCGAGAGCCTGGTCAGCGGCGCCATTGACGCCCTGGTTCGCCACGGTGTGAGCGAGAGCGACATCACTATCATCCGCGCACCGGGCGCCTTCGAGATTCCGCTGGTGACCCAGAAGGTCGCTCAGCGTGGCGAGTACGCGGCGATCATCGCCCTGGGCGCGGTGATCCGTGGCGGCACCCCGCACTTCGAATACGTGGCGGGCGAGTGCACCAAGGGCCTGGCCCAGGTGTCCATGGAGTACGGCGTGCCGGTCGCCTTCGGCGTGCTGACCGTCGACTCCATCGAACAAGCCATCGAACGTTCCGGCACCAAGGCGGGTAACAAGGGTGCCGAAGCTGCGCTGTCTGCCCTGGAAATGGTCAGCCTGCTGGCGCAGTTGGAGGCCAAGTGAGCAACTCCGGTAACGGCCAGCCGGCCAAGAAGGGCCCCAGCGGCAAGATCCTTGCGCGCCGCGAAGCCCGTACCCTGGCCATGCAGGCCCTGTACTCCTGGCATATCGCCGGCCAGCCGCTGAACGAGATCGAAGCGCAGTTTCGCGTCGACAACGATTTCAGCAAGGTCGATGGTGCCTACTTCCACGAGATCCTGCACGGCGTGCCGCGGCAGAAGACCGAGCTGGACGAGACCTTCACGCCCCTGCTCGATCGCCCGCTGGAAGAGATCGACCCGGTCGAGCTGGCCATCCTGCGTCTTTCCACCTACGAGCTGAAGAACCGCGTCGACGTCCCCTACAAGGTGGTGATCAACGAAGGTATCGAGCTGGCCAAGGTGTTCGGTGCCACCGACGGGCACAAGTTCGTCAACGGCATCCTCGACAAGCTTGCGCCCAAGCTGCGTGCCGCCGAAGTCAACGCCAACAAACGTTGAGGCCTATGGGGATGCTCGATTCACGATCTCGCGAGCTAGAGCCATGCAAGGCAAAAGCAGGCGAGGAAGCGCAGTGTGCTGTAGCACATGAGCATTCCGAGTCTGCTTTTAACGCAGCAGGGCCGACGCGCAGCAGATCGTTGCTTGCCCGTGAATGAGTTCGAGCTGATCCGCCGCTATTTCGCCGCCGCCCCCTGTGCGCAGGGCGGCGACGGCGTGGTTCGCGGCATCGGTGATGACTGCGCGCTGCTTGCATTGCCCGCCGGTGAACAGCTGGCGGTTTCCACCGACACGCTGGTTGCCGGGGTGCACTTTCCCGAAGCCTGCGATGCCTTTCTTCTCGGTCAGCGCGCGCTGGCCGTTTCCGCCAGTGATCTGGCTGCCATGGGCGCGTCGCCCTTGGCCTTTACCCTCGCCCTGACCCTGCCGAGCGCCAATGAAACCTGGCTGGCCGAGTTCGCTCGTGGCCTGCAGACGATGGCGCAGAGCTGTTCGCTGGCGCTGGTCGGTGGCGACACCACGCGCGGTCCGCTGAGCCTGACGCTGACCGTGTTCGGCCGGGTGCCGAATGGGCAGGCGCTGCTGCGCAGTGGCGCCCAGGTGGGCGATCTGCTCTGCGTCGGCGGCGAACTGGGCGATGCCGCGGGCGCGCTGCCGCTGGTGCTGGGGCAGCGCGAAGCGGCGGCGGACATCAGCGAAGCATTGCTGGCGCGTTACTGGGCGCCGCAGCCGCAGCTGGCTCTGGGCCAGGCCTTGCGCGGGCGGGCCACGGCCGCGCTGGATATTTCCGACGGGCTGCTGGCCGACTGCGGGCATATCGCCAAGGCTTCACAGGTGGCCCTTAAGATCGAGCTGGAGCAAGTGCCGCTGTCTGCAGCGCTGCGCGCCTTCGCCGGCGAGGAGCAGGCGCGGACCTGCGCGCTGGGCGGTGGCGACGACTACCGACTTGCCTTTACCCTACCGCCAGCCCAGCTCGCCGATCTGCAGGCCGATTGGCCCGAAATACGGGTGATCGGCCGTGTGCAGGCCGGTACTGGGGTAGAGTTGCTGGACGCCGCCGGCCAGCCCATCGAGCCGCCGCGTGGCGGCTACCAACATTTCTGACAGGACGGAGTGCGCGTGACCGATCACCCCAACCAGGTTCCCGCCGAATACGTACCGCCGTCGGTATGGCGCAATCCCTGGCACTTCATCGCCTTCGGCTTCGGCTCCGGCACCCTGCCCAAGGCGCCCGGCACCTGGGGCTCGCTGGTGGCACTGCCGTTCGTGCCGCTGTGGCAGATGCTGCCCGACTGGGGTTACTGGCTCATGCTCGGAGTGACCATGCTGTTCGGCTTCTGGCTGTGCGGCAAGGTGGCCGACGACCTGCGCGTGCACGATCACGAAGGCATCGTCTGGGACGAGATGGTCGGCATGTGGATCACCCTGTGGCTGGTACCCGAGGGCTGGGTCTGGTTGCTGCTAGGCTTTCTTATGTTTCGTCTGTTCGACATCGTCAAACCCTGGCCGATTCGCTGGATCGATCGGCACGTGCATGGCGGTGTCGGCATCATGCTCGACGATGTAATCGCTGGCGTGTTCGCCTGGTTGGCCATGCAGGGGCTGGTCTGGGGGTGGGACCGTTATGCGGCGGTGTTGGGCTTCTAGAGAGGCAATGGCGATGGCAGCTAGGCGGCTGACGCTGCTGCTGGGTATGGTCGTGATGCTGACGGTGCATGCCGAGCTGCAGCTACCGAGCGAGATCCATGTGGCCAGCGAGGTCTGGGAGGGCCACACCAATGCCGACGGTACCGGCATGGGCTGGGATATCCTGCGCGAGGTGTTCGAGCCGGCCGGGGTCGCCTTGCGCACGCAGAGCGTTCCCTACACGCGTGCGGTCGGTCTGGTGCAGCGTGGCGGCGTCGACGCCTGGGTCGGCTCCTATCGCAATGAGGTCGACGAAGGCGTGCACTACCCGCGCTGGCATTACGATAGCGAGCAGATCAGCGCTCTGGGGCTCAAGTCCAGGCCTGCGCCGACGCTGGAGCGGCTCGGCGAGCTGCGCCTGATATGGATGCGTGGCTACGAATACCAGCGCTACCTGCCGAATGTGCGGCATTACCGGGAAGTTCGCCGCCACAGCGGTATTCTGGGCATGCTCGACCACGGCCATGCCGATTTCTACATTGACGCCCGCGTCGAGATCGAAGTGGTACTGGCGGAGGCCGCGCAGGAGATTCGCGATCGCTATCAGGTGGCCGATCTCAAGTGGCTGCCGCTGTACCTCGGTTTCGCCGACAACTCCAGAGGGCGTGCGCTGGCCGACCTCTTCGATCAGCGCATGGAGCAGCTGGTCGAGGCCGGCACGCTGAAGCCGATCTTCGAGCGCTGGCAGCAGCCCTATCCCTTCGACTGAGCCGGGAGGCCATCCTTCATGCTGTTTCGTTACTGTCTCGCCGGTTTCGCCCTGCTGTGCGCAGGCCTGGCCTGGGCTGCCAGCCAGGTGCAGGTGGTCGGCCTGTTTCCCGGTGCGGCGGTGCTCAATGTCGACGGCCAGCGCAAGCTGGTGCGGGTCGGCCAGACCGGGCCGGGCGGGGTGCAGGTGGTCAGCGTCGACAAGCAGGGTGCGGTGTTGCGCGTCGAAGGTGTCGAGCGCGTCTATCCGCTGAGCCGGGAATACAGCGCCGGTTTCGCCGAACCGGTCAGAAAGCGCCTGAGCATCGCCAAGGGCATCGGCGGCCATTACTGGGTGGCCGGTTCGGTCAACGGTCATACGGTGCAGTTTCTGGTGGACACCGGCGCCACCTCGGTGGCGCTCAACGATGCGCATGCCCGGCGCCTGGGCATCGATTACCGGGTCAGTGGCCGGCCCCTGCAGGTCAATACCGCCAGTGGCGTCGCGCGTGGCTGGCGGGTCGTGCTCGATCGGGTCAAGGTCGGCGACCTGGAGGTGCTCGGCGTCGAGGCCGTGGTGCTGGAAGGCAACGCGCCGCACGAGGCGCTGCTGGGCATGAGCTTCCTGGGACGGGTCGGCTGGCGCGAGGAACAGGGGATGCTGGTGCTCGAGTCCAAACTCTAGCGCCGGCATTGACCGTTTCGATACTGATGATCGGCAATTCTGACTGACCCGGCGGCTGGGCCTGCTGATACAATGCCGCCCCTGTTTCGTACTCATTGCCAGGAGCATCCGGTGTCCGTCGTGTTCGTCGCCGCCTCCCAACTGCCTACGCCCTTCGGCGTGTTCACCATGCACGGTTTCCTCGACGAGGCCACCGGCAAGGAACACGTTGCCCTGACCTTCGGCGATGTGGCCGACGGCGCGCCCGTGCTGGGCCGTCTGCACTCCGAATGCCTGACCGGCGACGCCCTGTTCAGCCTGCGTTGCGACTGTGGTGCCCAGCTGCAGGCGGCATTGCAGGCCATCGCCAGCGAAGGCCGCGGCGTGCTGCTCTACCTGCGCCAGGAAGGCCGCGGCATCGGTCTGCTGAACAAGATCCGCGCCTACGAGCTGCAGGACGGCGGCGCCGATACCGTGGAGGCCAACGAGCGCCTGGGCTTCGGCGCCGACCAGCGCGACTACGCCATCTGCCTGCCGATGCTCGAGCACCTGGGCATCAAGAGCCTCAAGCTGATGACCAACAACCCGCGCAAGGTCAGGGCGCTGGGCGAAATGGGCATCGCCGTGGACCATCGCGTGCCGCTGCAGATCGCGCACAATCCCTACAACAAGCGCTACCTCGCCACCAAGGCCGGCAAGCTCGGCCATATGCTGGGCAACCAGCATCAGGGCGAGACCGAGGAAAGCCTGTGACCCGAGGCCAGGTGAAGCGGCGCCTGGCGCTGGCCTGGTGGCGCCAGCTGGGCGTGGCCCTGGCCCCTGTGTTCGTCTTCAACCTGCTGTTCGGCGGCGGTGGCACCACGGTGCTGACCATGCCGCTGTTCATCGCCGGCCTGGCTTCGATGTTCGTCAGCCTGCCGCTGTTTTCTGCCTACAAGCGCGCCCTGATCGCCACCGAGAAGGCCCTCGACAGCGACGCAGAGCCGGCCGCCTGGCTGGAACTGGATCGCGTGCGCCTGCGTGCCCTGCTCGGCGCGGCGCTGCCGGCCTGGATCGCCGCCCTGGCGGTGCTGGCCGGGCTCGAGGCGGTACCGCTGGTGCTGCTGGCGTTGTCGTCCATCGTGCTGCACAGCCTCTACCGCATTCCCCGCCAACTCGGCTGACATGCGTGCACTGCTGCTGGCCCTGTGTCTGCTGGCGCTGCCCCTGGCGGCCGCACCACGGGTGGTCAGCCTGGCGCCCTCGCTCAGCGAAATCATGCTCGATCTGGATGCCGCCGACCTGCTGGTCGGTGTGCTCGAAGGCGACGAGCGCCCCGCCGCCCTGGCCCATCTGCCCACCGTCGGCCGCTACGGCCAGCTGGAGTTCGAGCGCCTGCTGCAGCTGGCGCCCGATCTGATCCTGATCGCCCCGGGCAGCGTGCCGCCGGCGCAGCGGGCGCAACTGCAGCGTCTGGGCATCCCCTTGCTGGTGGTCGAGCCACAGCGGCTCGACCAGTTGGGCGATGCCTTCGTCAGCATCGCCCGGCGAATCGGCCGCAGCGAGCAGGGCGAGCGGCTGGCGGCGGAATTCCGCGCCGAACTGGACGCGCTGCGCCAGCGCTACCGGCGCGATCAGCCCCTGAGCGTTTTCTATCAGATCTGGCACCAGCCGCTGTACACCATCGGCGGCGCACAGCTGATCGGCGATGCGTTGGCCGTATGCGGCGGGCGTAATCTGTTTGCCGATCTGCCGCAACCGGCACCGCAGGTCAGCGTGGAGGCGGTGCTGGCGCGCAATCCGGACGTGATTCTCGGTGGCAGCCATGCCGAGCTGAGCGCCTGGCAGGCCTGGCCGCAGCTGCATGCGGTGCGCCAGGGCCAGGTCTGGGCCGTGCCGGACAAGGGCCTTGAGCGGCCCAGCCGGCAGATGCTGGGGGCCATCGAACAGCTATGCGAGCTGATGGCGGCGGCGCGTTAGCCGCAGTTTGCTTGGTGCGCACGGCGCACCCTACGAGCGCCGTAGGGTGCGCCGTGCGCACCGAGGTCAAAGTTGCGGTGTCCAGCTCAGAGAGAGCAGGGCGCTGCGGCCTTCTTCGCGATAGCCGTAATAGTTCACGCTGCTGAAGAACGGATCGTTCGGTCGGCTATACAGAGCTTGGGAATAGTCCTTGTCCAAGATGTTGTCGACCTTGATTTGCCACAGCAGCTCATCGCTCATCCGCCAGCTCGCACGCGCACCGAGCAAACCGTAGCCGGCGATCTCTCGAGTGTTGGCGGCGTCGTCATAGCGACCGGAGAAGGCCTGCCAGGTGATGCCAGCGGCGAAGGCGCCGAACTGGCGATCCAGGTCCAGGCTCAGGCTGCGTTTGGCGCGGCGCGGCAGGGTATGGCCGCTGTCGCGATCGCGTGGGTCGAGCAGACTGGCGCCGAGTACGGCCTGCCAGCCCAGCACCTCGCGTTCCAGGCTCAGTTCCAAGCCTTGCAGGCGCGCCTGGTTGACGTTCATCGGCGTGCTGAAGAAGGTTACCGGGTCGCTGACCACGGTGATCAGGTCTTCGACCTCGGTGCGGTAGGCCGACACGCTCCAGCGGGTACTCAGGTGATCGCCGCGCAATTGCGCCTCGTAGGTTTTCGAGCGCTCGGGCGCGAGGTTCGGATTGCCGCCATAGAAGGCGCTGGTGGGGTAGTACAGATCGTTGAAGGTGGGGGCGTGAAAACCCTCGCCATAGCTCAGCAGTAGTTCCAGTCGTTCGGCCAAGTCCAGGCTCAGTGCCGCGTTCCAGGTGTTCTCGCTGCCGAATTGCTCGTTCTTGTCGTGGCGTAGGCCCAGCTCGGTAGCGAAACCGTCGCCGCGATGGCGGTGCTGGACGAAGGCGGCTTGATTCCAGCGCTCGCTCTGGCTGAAGTCGCTGTCCGTGCTCAAACGGTCCTCGAACCAGTCGAGGCCCAGCAGCAGCTGGTTGGCCTCGTCCAGACGCAAGGTATTGAGCCAGGCGGCGCTGTCGCGGTAGGTGTTGAAGCTGTAGTTATTGTCGGCGTTCAGCGGGTCGCGGTTGTCGCTCTTGTCCTCGCTATGGCCGAGTTCCAGGCGGCTGCTCCAGCGCTCGGCGAGCTGCGCTTCGAGATGCGCAGCAGCAGTGGAAACGCTGAAGCGCTCGCTGGGGTTGCCCGGCGCGAAGCTGAACAGATCGTCGTATTCGCTCTCGCCGCGCTGGTCTACCAGGCTTAGGCCGCCCTTGAGGCGCTCGCTGAAGCGATGTTCCAGGCTCAGATTGAATGACTTGCGGCGCAGACCGTCGTGGTCGCCGTCGTTGCCACGGGCATCCTGCGAGCGGTCGAAGCCGGCACGTTCGGCCAGACTGGCGCCGAGATCGAAGCGGGTGTGCTGATCGCCGCCGGACAGACCCAGGCTGCGTTCGAAACTCTGCTGACTGCCGGCGGCCAGGCGCAGCCGCGGCTGCAGACCGGCTTCGCCCTGGCGGGTGAAAATCTGGATAACCCCGCCGATGGCGTCGGCGCCGTATAACGCCGAACGTGGGCCGCGTACCACCTCGATGCGCTCGATCTGCTCGGGGCTGAGGAATTCCAGGCGGGCCAGACCGCTTGCGGCGGCGTTCAGGCGCACGCCGTCGATCAGTACCAGGGTCTGGTTGGCGTTGGCACCACGCAGAAACAGGCTGGTCAGGCTGCCACGGCCGCCATTCTGCACGATGGATACGCCGGGTACGCGGCTGAGCAGATCGGGCACGCTGCTGGCCTGCAAACGCTCGATATCCGTCCGCTCGAACACTGTAGTGGCAGCAGTGGCCTGGCGCAGCGGCTCGGCCTGGCGGCCGGAGGTGATCACCAGCGGCTCGGCGGTATAGGGTTCGGCAGCCAGGGCGAAGCCGGGCAGAACGGCAATGGCCAGAGCCAGACGGGACAGTTTCATTCTTGTGATTCCTCAAAGGTCGGCAGACATTCGAGGAGGGCAGGGGGCAAGCGCGCAGGGCGGCGCTTGACGGTGCGGCCCTCCGCAACACCAGTCGCACCGCCGGGGCCGGTCTCCGGGCTCACGACCCCGGTCCGCCTTCCCGGGAATACCCAGTGGCCGTGGACAAGGTGCAGGCTGTGGCCTGCCGTCGATTACCGTTGCGGGGGCAGCGTCGGGATTGCCTGGATGGGCGCACCGACTTCCCGTTTCACGCCGCGTCAGCAGCGCACCCTGGCGGAACATGAATGGCGCGCACCTTAGTGCGCGCGAGTATGAATGACAAGCAAGGCCCGCTCATTCGGCGATGAGCGGAGCTCATGCTCAGGCCCGCAGCTGGTCGAGGCGTTCGCGCACCGCGCGTTCGATGCCGGCCTGATCAAGGCCGCATTCTGCGAGCATCTGCGCCGGCTTGGCGTGCTCGACGTAGTAATCGGGCAGGCCCAGATGCAGCAGCGGCTTGATGATGTTCTGCGCGGCGAGGAACTCGCTGACCGCGCTGCCGGCCCCGCCCATGACGGCGTTCTCTTCGATGGTCACCAGCAGCTCGTGGCTGCCGGCCAGCTCGCGCAGCAGGGCCTCGTCCAATGGTTTGACGAAGCGCATGTCGACCACGGTGGCGTTCAGCGCTTCGCCGACCTGCAGCGCTTCGGCCAGTTGCACGCCGAATACCAGCAGGGCTGCGCCCTTGCCCTGGCGTCGCACTATGGCCTTGCCGATCTCTAGCGGCTCCAGCCCGGCGTCGAGCGGCGCATTGGGGCCGCTGCCGCGCGGGTAGCGCACCGCGGCCGGGCCATCGAACAGGTAGCCGGTGGTGAGCATGCGGCGCAGTTCGTTCTCGTCGCTGGGGGTCATCACCAGCATGCCGGGGATGCAGCGCAGGTAGGAGATATCGAAGCTGCCGGCATGGGTCGGGCCGTCTTCGCCGACCAGACCGGCGCGGTCGATGGCGAACAGCACATCGAGATTCTGCACCGCGACGTCGTGGATCAGCTGGTCATAGGCGCGCTGGAGGAAGGTGGAATAGATCGCCACCACCGGCTTGACGCCGTCGCAGGCCATGCCGGCGGCCAGGGTCACGGCGTGCTGCTCGGCGATGGCGACGTCGAAGTAGCGCTCGGGGAAGCGCTCGGCGAAGGCCACCAGATCCGAGCCTTCCTTCATCGCCGGGGTGATGCCGACCAGGCGCTGATCTGCCGCGGCCATGTCGCACAGCCACTGACCGAACACGTTGGAGTATTTCGGGCCGCTCGGTTTCCTGGGCACCGCGCTGGGGGTGACTGGCTCGAGCTTGGTGATGGCGTGATAGCCGATGGGGTCGGCTTCGGCCGGGGCGAAGCCCTTGCCCTTCTTGGTCACCACATGGAGGAACTGCGGGCCGTCCAGGTCGCGCATATTGCGTAATGTCGCAAGCAGGGTGGGCAGGTCGTGGCCGTCGATGGGGCCGACGTAGTTCCAGCCCAGTTCCTCGAACAGGGTGCCGGGTACCAGCATGCCCTTGGCGTGTTCCTCGACCTTGCGTGCGATTTCCCAGGCGCCGGGCAGGCGCGAGAGGATCTTCTTGCTGCCCTCGCGCATGCTGGCGTAGGTGCGGCTGGAGATGATCTTGGCCAGGTAGTTGGACAGGCCGCCGACGTTCTTGGAGATCGACATGTCGTTGTCGTTGAGGATCACCAGCATGTTGGCGCCGACGTCGGTGGCGTGGTTGAGCGCCTCGAAGGCCATGCCGGCGGTCAGCGCGCCGTCACCGATCACCGCCACGCTCTTGCGCTTCTCGCCCTTCAGGCGAGCGGCGATGGCCATGCCCAGGGCGGCGCTGATGCTGGTGCTGGAGTGACCGACGCCGAAGGTGTCGTACTCGCTCTCGCTACGGCGCGGGAAGGCGGCCAGGCCGTCCTTCTGGCGCAGGCTGCCCATGCGCTCGCGACGGCCGGTGAGGATCTTGTGCGGGTAGGCCTGATGGCCGACGTCCCACACCAGGCGGTCATCGGGGGTGTCGAAGACGTAGTGCAGGGCGATGGTCAGCTCGATGACGCCGAGGCCGGCACCGAAGTGCCCGCCGCTCTGGCCGACGCTGTAGAGCAGGTACTGGCGCAGTTCATCGGCGAGGGTTTCCAGGTCCGCTTCGGCCAGGCGGCGCAGTTCGTCGGGCGTGTTGGCGCTGTCGAGCAGCGGCGTCAACGGGCGCTCGCGGGGGATCTCGTGGAAAGTGGTCGGCATCAGGCGAATCGTTATAGGCGTAAAAGATGCGGCAGTTTACCTGATGCCAGGAAAACAGCCCAATCCGGTGTCCACGACGCCGTTACCGGTAGTTTCGTGCGAGAAACTCCAGCAGCAGGGCATTGACCCGTTCGGCGCATTCGCCCTGCAGCCAGTGGCCGGCGCCAGGCAGGTCTTGGCGTTCCAGACGCGGCACCTTGTCGGCCATGCGCTTGAGCGTCGGCGCCTCGAAACGACCGATCGGGTCGTTTTCCCCGAGCAGGAACAGCGTCGGCTGCGTTACCTGCAGTTCGGCCAGGTGCTCGGTACGCTGCCAGTTGTGCTCGAAATTTCGGTACCAGTTCAGCGCGCCGCGAAAGCCGTGGCGCTCGAAGGTGCGCCGGTAGTGGGCGAACGTCGCGTCGTTGCACCAGGGCGGCAGTGGCAGATCCTCCGGCATGCCGTCGAACAGCCGCGCGTCGGCCGGCTTGTCTGTCGCCAGCAGGGCATCGCCCAGGCCGCCGAGCAGCAGGCGCAGGCTGCGGGCGATGTCTTCGTCCAGCTCGGCCTCGGCCAGCCCCGGTTCCTGGAAATACAGGATGTAATGGAAGCGCCCGGCATACGCCTCGCGCATCAGCTCGATGGCCGGGCGTTTCGGCCGCCCGCCGAAGGGCACCGACAGCGCGCCGAGCGCCTTGACCCGCTCGGGCTCCAGCAGCGCCAAATGCCAGGCCACCGGCGCGCCCCAGTCGTGGCCGACCACCGCCACCTCGTGCTGGCCGAGCAGGTCCATCGCCGCCTGGATATCGCCGCACAGGGTGAGCAGCTCATAGGCCGCCGGATCGGCCGGCGCGCTGCTGGCGCCGTAGCCGCGCATCTCCGGGGCGAACACGCGGTAGCCGGTGGCGGCCAGCGCCTCGATCTGCGGATGCCAGGCGTACCAGCATTCGGGAAAGCCATGCAGCAGCCACACCGGCTTGCCGTGCTCGGGGCCGGTGCTGTACAGGCTGAGTTCGATGCCATTGACGGCGAGCAGGCGGTGATCGATATGCATGGAGATGTCCTTACCAGGTGTCGATAAAGGGCCGTTTCTTGCCATCACGCCGCGGCGGGCGCGGCGCCGCATTGAGACCGCGCAGCAGCCAGGCGCGGCTGTCGGCCGGGTCGATCACGGCGTCGATCTCCAGATAGCTGGCCATGTTCAGCGCCTTGCCGTTGTCATAGGCCTTGGCCACCAGCTTGTCGAACAGCGCCTGGCGCGCGGCCTCGTCCGGCTGGGCCGCCAGCTCCTTGGCGAAGCCCAGGCGCACCGCGCCTTCCAGGCCCATGGCGCCGAATTCGCCACTGGGCCAGGCGGCGGTGAACAGCGGCGAGTGGAAGCTGCCGGCGGCCATGGCCTGGGCGCCGAGGCCGTAGCCCTTGCGCAGCACCAGGGTGAAGAAGGGCACCGTGAGGCTGGCGGCGGTGACGAACAGGCGCGAGACGTGGCGCACCGTGGCCTGTTTCTCCGCCTCCGGCCCGACCATGAAGCCGGGGGTGTCGCATAGCGATACGATGGGCAGATCATGGGCCTCGCACAGTTGTAGAAAGCGCGCGGCCTTGTCGCCGGCCACGGCATCGATGGCGCCACCCAGGTGCGCGGGGTTGTTGGCGATCAGGCCGAAGGGCTTGCCCTCGATGCGGATCAGCGCGGTGATCAGGCCGGGGGCGAACTGGCGGCGCAGCTCCAGCACGCTGCCCTCGTCGGCCAGCAGCTCGATCACCTGGCGGATGTCGTACACGCGCAGGCGGTTTTCCGGGATCACCTGGCGCAGCTCGCGAGGATCGCTGCACTGCCAGTCGCTTACCGGGCCCTGGAAATAGCTCAGGTACTGCTTGGCCACGGCGACCGCTGCGGCCTCGTCTTCGACCAGCACGTCGATCACCCCGTTGGGGCCCTGCACGCTGGTCGGGCCAACCTGCTCGGGGGTGAAACTGCCCAGGCCGCCGCCTTCGATCATCGCCGGGCCGGCCATACCGATGCTGGCATTGCGGGTGGCGATGATCACGTCGCAGCAGCCGAGCAGCGCCGCGTTGCCGGCGAAGCAGCGGCCGGAGACCACGCCCACCGTCGGTACCAGGGCGGAGAGCTTGGCCATGGCGACGAAGGTGTGGCAGTCCAGCCCGGCCACGCCAACGAAGTCGGTATCCCCCGGCCGGCCGCCACCGCCTTCGGCGAACAGCACCACCGGCAGGCGCCACTGCTCGGCCAGGGCCAGCATGCGGTCGGTCTTCTTGTGGTTCATCACCCCCTGGGTGCCGGCGAATACCGTGTAGTCGTAGGCGACGGCCATGCAGCGCGCGGCCTCGCTGCCGAAGCGCGCGGCGTTGATCGTGCCGATACCGGCGACCAGGCCGTCGGCCGGGCTCAGCTCCAGCAGCTCCTCGGGCGAACGGCGACGGCGCTGGGCGGCCAGGGCCATGGCGCCGTATTCGATAAAGCTGCCGTCATCGAGCAAGTCGGCGAGGTTTTCCCTTACGGTGCGCTGGCCGGTCTTGCGCCTTTTCGCCACGGCTTCGGGGCGGCGAGCATCGGTCAGCCGAGCATGGCGCTCCAGCACTTCGGCCAGATCGGCGCGGATATGCGCCAGGTCGATTGCCTGCTCGCCATGGCTGTCCAGACCATCCACCTCGGCCGGCTCCAGGAAAGCCAGCGCCTGGCCCTCGCCGACGGCTTCACCGGGTGCCACGGCCAGTGCACGGACGATGCCGCTGTGCTCGGCCTTGACCTCGAATTCCATCTTCATCGCCTCCAGCACGGCGATGCGCTGACCGGCGGCCACGGCGTCGCCTTCGGCCAGCGCCAGGCTGACCAGCACGCCAGCGCTGGGCGCATTCAACGCCAGGGTGCCGGGCGGGGCGTCGAGGCTGGCTCTGGCGCTTTGCGCAGAGGTGTCGCCGGCAAAGTAACGGTGCGGGTGGGCCTGCTCGCGAGGGGCCAGCAGCTCGCCCAGGTGACGCTCGACATAGGTGGTGTCGACCTGATTGGCGATCACCTCGTCGCGCTGCAGCAGGTTCTGCAGCAGGTGCAGGTTGCTCGCCACGCCGTCGAGGCGGAACTCGCACAGTGCCCGGTAGGCGCGGCGCAGGGCGCCGGGGTAGTCGCTGGCGCTGGCGATCAGCTTGGCGATCAGCGAATCGTAGGCCGGGCTCACGGCATAACCGGCATAGCCGCAGCCATCCACACGCAGGCCTGGGCCGCTGGGCGGCTGGTAGGCGGCGAGCACGCCGGCGGCCGGGCGCGCCGTGCCATCGGCGAGCAGGGTTTCCAGATTCAGACGTACCTGCACGGCGTAGCCCTTTGGCACGGGCGGGTTGAGCAGACTCAGCTCGGCCAGGCTGCTGCCGGCGGCCAGGTGCAGTTGCGTGTGCAGCAGGTCGACGCCGGTGACCTGCTCGGTGACGGTGTGCTCCACCTGTACACGCGGGTTAGCCTCCATGAAGTAGAAGCGCCCGGGCTGGTCGAGGTCGAGGAGGAATTCGAAGGTGCCGATGCCGCGATACTGCACCTCGGCGGCCAGGCGCAGCGCGCTAGCGATGATCGCGTCACGGGTGGCCACATCCAGATCTGGGCTGGGCGCGATCTCCACCAGCTTCTGATGGCGGCGCTGCAGGCTGCAGTCGCGTTCCCACAGGTGGCTGACCGCGCCACTGCCGTCGCCGAGCACCTGCACTTCGATATGCCGGGCGCGGCGCACGCGCTTCTCCACATACAGCGCGCCACTGCCGAAGGCGCCCTGGGCCTCCGAGACGCAGCGGGCGAAGGCCTCGGCCAGTTGCGCCGGATCGTCCACTGCACGCATGCCGCGCCCGCCACCGCCGGCCAGGGCCTTGAGCATCACGCTGCCATGCTCGGCAAGAAAGTCCGCGGCCTGCTCCAGCGTCACCGCCTGGTTGATCCCCGGTACCAGCGGCACTGCGCAGCGTTCGGCCAGGTCACGGGCGGCGGCCTTGTCGCCGAACAACTGCAGGGTTTCCGGCGTCGGGCCGACGAAGGTCAGCCCGGCGGCCTGGCAGCGGCGGGCGAACTCGGCGTTCTCGGCGAGAAAACCGTAGCCGGGATGGATGGCCGCACACCCCTGCTCGTGGGCGATGGCAATGAGCTGATCCATATCCAGATAGGCCGCCGGGCCGCGTCCAGCCAGCGCGACGGCCTGGTCGGCCTTGCGCGTGTGCAGGCAGGCGCTGTCGTCCTCGGCGTACACCGCCACGCTGCGGATACCGAGGTCGGCGCAGGCCTGGGCGATGCGGATGGCGATCTCGCCGCGGTTGGCGATCAGCAGGGCGGAAAAGGGCATGGCGGCTCCGGACGTCTTGTCGTTATGGAGCCATCTTAGGAGGCTGGTCGCGGGGGTAAAGCAAGCCTTATGCGGCGATCATGCTGGTATAGATGGTGATGATGACGTTGGCGGTAGCGCGCGACAGCCTATCGGCTAGCTGCGCCGCTCGACGATGTAACGCGCCAGCTCGCGTAGCGGCTCGGCCTGGCTGCCGAAGGGGCGCAGCACGTGCAGGGCCTGGTCGCGCAGTTCCAGGGCATAGTCCTTGGCTGCGTCGAGGCCGAGCAGGGCGGGGTAGGTGGGCTTGTCGTTGGCCTCGTCCTTGCCCTGGGTCTTGCCCAGGGTGGCGGTGTCGCTCTCCACGTCGAGAATGTCGTCCTGCACCTGGAAGGCCAGACCGACGGCGCGGGCGTACTGCAGAAGGGCCTTGAGGCTGAGTTCGTCGGCGTTGCCGCTGGCCAGGGCGCCGAGCAGTACGCTGGCTTCGATCAGCGCGCCGGTCTTGTGCCGGTGCATGGTTTCCAGCGCCGCCTGGTCGAGCTGCTGCCCCACCGAGCCGAGGTCGATGGCCTGGCCGCCGACCATCCCGGCCGGACCGGCTGCGCTGCTCAGGGCATCGATCATCTGCAGACGCACTTCGGCGTCCTGCGGGTTGCGCCGGCGGTCGGCGAGCACCTCGAAGGCCAGGCTCTGCAGGCCGTCACCGGCGAGGATGGCACTGGCCTCGTCGAAGGCCTTGTGCGTGGTGGGTTGGCCGCGGCGCAGGTCGTCGTCGTCCATCGCCGGCAGGTCGTCGTGCACCAGGGAGTAGGCGTGAATCAGCTCCACCGCGCAGGCGGCGCCATCGGCGCGATCGAGATTGCCATCCAGCGCTTCGCAGGCGGCATACACCAGCAGCGGGCGCACGCGCTTGCCGCCGTTCATCACGCTGTAGCGCATCGCCTCGTACAGGCGCTGCAGCTCGGCACGGGGAGGCTGGAACAGCGGCTCGAGGGCGGCGTCGACCCGTGCCTGGCAGCTCGCCTGGTAGGCCTTGATCATGCGGTCGGGTCCGCGTCGAAGGGCGCCGGCTCCAGCTCGCCATCGCGCTCCAGAAGGATCTGCACCTTCTGCTCGGCCTGAGCCAGGGCAGCCTGGCACTCGCGTGTCAGGCCGATGCCCTGCTCGAAGGCGGTCAGCGAGTCTTCCAGCGACAGCTCGCCGCTCTCCAGGCGCTCGACCAGCGTCTGCAGTTCGGCGAGGGAGTGTTCGAAGTCGGGGGCGGCTTTCTTGCGGGCCATGGCGGCGGGTCTCGGGCAGCGTAGAAACGGTCGCGACACTAGCAGAGCCGCGCTTCTCGGGCAAATCAGCGGGCCCGCGGATGTTGTCCGGTACTGGACTCGGCGTAGGGTGCGCCGTGCGCACCGGGCTCGGCGATAGAAAACGATGGTGCGCATTGCACACCCTACGGCCTATGCAGAGAAGTAGGTGCTCCAGAAGTAGTACAGCGTCATCCCGCTGCCCACCAGGATGACGAAGCTGCGTAGCAGTGCCGGAGGAAGTTTTTCGCCCAGTGCGCCGCCAGCGTAGCCGCCAAGGGTGGCGCCGGTGAGCAGGATGGCCAGCTCGTACCAGCTGACCCGCCCGGCGATGACGAAGGTCAGGGTGGCGATGCTGTAGATCACCGCCGAGATCAGGTTCTTCAACGCGTTGGCGCGGGCCAGGGCGTGGCCCTCGATGGAGAAGGCGGCCAACTGCAGGATGCCCATGCCGGCGCCGAAGTAACCGCCGTAGATCGACACGCCGATATGCGCGCCCAGCGACAGCGGCGTGTGCGGCGGATGCTCGGCAGCCTTGCGCCGCTCGGCCAGCCAGCGTCCCAGCCAGGGGCTGGCGGCGAACAGCGCGGTGGCGGCCAGCAGCAGCCAGGGGATCAGCACGCGGAATACGTCGTCGCCGCCGGCCAGCAGCAACAGGCCGCCGAGCAGACCACCGGCCAGGCCGGCCAGCAGCAGCGGGATCAGGTAGCGCCCCAGCGGCCGCAACGAGGCGCGCGCGGCCCAGGCGCCGGCCAGGCTGGCCGGCCACAGGGCCACGGCGTTGGTGGCATTGGCCGTCACCGGCGGCAGACCGGCGGCGAGCAACGCCGGGAAGGAGAAGAAGGTGCCGCCGCCGGCCAGGGCATTCATGCCGCCAGCGGCGAAACCGGCGAGGACCAACAACAGTAGATCGGGCAGGGACATGGCGCAGGCTCGCACAAAAAGAGTGCAGCATAGGGCTGACCATTCGGTCAGCCAAGTGCGACCAAAGTGCGGTGGCCGGGCTGAGGCAGCGCTTGCGGCAGGATCGGATCATTCCAGTTCAATAGCCGCGATCCGTCACTCGCTGTGCTTTGTCGAGATCGCCCGCCAGCGCCGTTTCGCCAAGGCCGCCGATGCCCTGGCGGTGAGCCAGCCGGCGATTGCCAGGGCGCTGCGACGCTGAACAGCGGCCTGCGTGGCGGCGAAGAGGCAGGGCGCGCCCCGTCAGCGACCGACCCGTGGTCGCCACAGGCGCAGATAGGCTTCCTCGTGGCTGGTGTCGAGTTCGATGCTGATGTTCTCGCTCTCGCGCAACACTTGCGCGGTGATCAGCAGGGGTTGGCCGACGAAGCCGCTGGGCGGTTGGCCGGCGAAGGCGCGGTTGAGTTCGTCCACCAGTTGCCAGCCATGGGCACCGAGGGGTTCGGCAACCGTGGCGATCTGCTGCGACAGCCCCGAATGGATGCGCCCCAGGGCCTTGGAGGAACCGTCGCCGGCCGAGACCAGGAGGATGTCCTTGCGCCCGAGGCGCGCCAGCGGCAGGTGCATATGGTCGAAGTACACATCGTTGATCGCCAGCGTGTGGGTCCAGGCGGCGCCAAAGCGCCGCTGCAGCTGCTCGACGCGCGCGTCCAACTCTGCCGATGCGCGGGAAATGGCCAGATCCTCGATGCTCAGCACCTTACAGTGCGGGCAGGCATCCACGCGCTCGGCCATGCGCATGGCCTTGGTGGTGGCGATGGCGAACTGGCTGTCGTTGAAGATCACCACGCCGATCGGTTCGTCGCCGATCACCATATCGGCCGCCATGTCCGCGACCACCAATGGATCGGTAGTGACATTGCTGAACAGCCACTCGGTCGGGCCGGGCTGGCCGCCGGCGTGCCATCCGACCACGGGGATATCGCGTTGCTGCAACAACGCCGGTGGCGTGCCCAGCGCCGCCAATCCGAAACCGCCCAGTACCACGCCGTCTGGCGCGGCCTCCAGGGCCAGATCGGTAATGCGCCGCAATTCGTCGGCATCACCCCGGCCGTCCAGCGCTCTGACCTGCCAGCCGAGCAGCTTGGCGGCGCGCTCGAAGCTGCGGTAAACCCCCACCACGCCGCCATTGCGGAAGTCGGAGGCGAGGAAGATCACGCGTTTGTCGGACTGGGCGGGCGGGCCATCCGGCGGACCGACCCATTGCGAGTGGGCGACGGTGACCAGAAGACCGACCAGTACGGCCATCGTCAAAAGACGCAATTTGCCTGTTTTCATATGGCCCGCCTTGCCGACTCGGCGCAGTGCTGGCGTTGTGCTGTTAAGCATAGTGACAAAGGCCAGATGGCGTGCGGGCGACGCCAGGCCGGCCGTCTGCTCCGTTATGCTTGCGCGCTGTCGTTCCCCGTTCGGAGCGTAGCGGCGCCGACGCAGTAGACCGGCTCGGTTTCCTGCATGTACCTGTCGCAGGTTCCCGGTACCACTGCCGCCCGGGCAGTTCCGTCCATGTCGTTGAGGCGAATTGCAGGCATAAAAAAGCCGGCTTGTGGCCGGCTTTCGGAGGTGGTCAGGGCTTATTTTTGGTAAGCCGCGACTGCCTTGTGGATCAGGCCGCGGGCTTCTTCAGCGCCGCCCCAGCCTTCTACCTTGACCCACTTGCCCTTCTCCAGATCCTTGTAGTTCTCGAAGAAGTGCTTGATCTGCTCGATCAGCAGCGGGGGCAGGTCGGTGTATTCCTGAACGTCCTTGTACAGAACGGTCAGTTTGTCGTGCGGAACGGCAACCAGCTTGGCGTCGCCGCCGGCTTCGTCGCTCATGTGCAGTACGCCGACCGGACGAGCGCGGATCACCGAACCCGGAGCGACCGGGTAGGGGGTCACGACCAGCACGTCGAGGGGGTCGCCGTCGTCAGCCAGGGTGTGCGGGATGAAACCGTAGTTGGCCGGATAGAACATCGGGGTGGCCATGAAGCGATCGACCATCAGGCAATCGCTGTCGTGGTCGATTTCGTATTTGATCGGCGCGTGATTGGCCGGGATCTCGATGGCAACGTAGATGTCGTTCGGCAGGTCTTTGCCAGCCGGGATCTTGCTGTAGCTCATGGGGGAACTCCCAGGGAGGGCCAAAAAAGTGGGGCGGATTATAGGCACATTCGCGCGGGGTGACTACGCCGGCTTACTCAGCCATTGGTCGCGTTTTCGACCATCCGGTAGTCCTGGTGTTCAGCTTGCAGGCGTTGCAGCCGAGCCAGCGGGTCCTGGCGATAGAACAAGGTCAGTTGCCGGTAGACCTCGGGGAAGGCCTCGGCCAGCAGATCCGGGGCGCTGAAGAAGTATTCGCTGGTCACGGCGAAGAACTCGGCCGGGTCTTCGGCGGCGTAGGGGTCGATGGCCGTTTCGGCATCGGGGTCGGCGTCCAGTTGCGCATTCAGCGCGTCATAGGCGCTCTGCATGGCATTGGCCCAGTCCTGCACGCGCATGTCGCGGTGCAGCGGCGGCAGGCCGTTGGCACCACCTTCGAGCATGTCCAGCTTGTGCGCTAGCTCATGGATCACCAGGTTGTAGCCCTCCCAGCTGCCACTGGCTTCCACGCCGGGCCAGGCCAGGATCACCGGGCCCTGGTGCCAGGCCTCGCCGCTGCGTGGGTCGTCCCATTCATGTTCGACCCCGGCAGCGTCGCGGTGGCGCTGCGGGCTGACGAAGTCATCCGGGTAGAGCACGATTTCGTGAAAGCCCCGGTACCAGTCCAGCTCGCCCAGGTGCAGCAGCGGCAGCTGCGCCTGCGCCGCCAGCAGCAGGTGCTCGACGGGGCCGATTTCGACGCCGGGCAGGGCGGTGAGATGCTTGTCATGCAGAAACAGCACGGCACGCTCGCGCAATCGCTGCTGTTCGTGCTCGTCCAGGCCGTCGAGGATCGGCAGACGCCGGCAGACTTCGGCCCAGTGGGCGGGATCGATGGGGTTGCGTTCGAGGATACGGTTACGGCGCCAGGCCTTTAGGGACCACATGCATGCGGGCTCGGGAGGACGATGCCGTCACCATAAGGGCGGCCGGCCTTCGCCACAAGCCGGCATGGCCCGTATTGCGCCTCGCGCCCGGCGCTCAGTCGACGTGGATCGGCAGCACGTAGTTCTTGAACTGCTCGTCCTCGACGAAGCCGATGGACTCGTAGACCTTCTGCGCCACTTCGTTGTCGCGGCTGGTGGCCACGCGCATGCGCACGGCGTTGGTGTCCCTGGCCATCTTCTTCGCGGTCTGCAGCAGGCGGTCGGCGACCAGCTGGCGCCGCGCATCCTCGGCCACGTAGATGTCGTTGAGGATCCACACGCGCTTGAGCGACAGCGACGAATAGCTGGGGTAGAGCTGGCAGAAACCGAGCAGCTTGTCCTCGTCGTCGGCCAGGGCCAGGTAGATCACCGACTCCTTGCGCCGCAGGCGCTTCTCGAGGAACTTGCGCGACGACTCGGGGTAGGGCAGTTCGTTGTAGAACTCGCGGTATTTGACGAACAGCGGGGTCAGCAGGTCCAGGTGCTCCAGGGTGGCTTGGACGATGCGCATGGCGGGCCTCGGCTTCTGTGATTGAACTGGATGGACGATGCAGCTGTTGTGCCAGCAGACCAGCCGATGCTGCCTCAAAGCCAGTTGAATGCGCAATCCAAGCAAGCGTTTGATTTCAGCCGGTCGGCAACTTGCTCGCGGCGCCTGGGTCTGAGCAGGGCGCAGCAGCCGCCCGGTGGGCGCTGTGCTAACCTGCCGCCATCGCTTCACGCCCCCGCGTCGGGCTTCATAGAGGTCATTCATGCACATCCATATTCTCGGCATCTGCGGCACCTTCATGGGCTCGCTCGCCGTTCTGGCCAAGGAACTCGGCCACCGTGTCACCGGCTCCGACGCCAATGTCTACCCGCCCATGAGCACCCAGTTGGAAGCCCAGGGCATCGAGCTGATGCAGGGTTATGACCCGGCGCACCTGCAACCGGCGCCCGACCTGGTGGTTGTGGGCAACGCCATGAGCCGTGGCAATCCCGCAGTCGAATATGTATTGAACAAGGGCCTGCCCTACGTTTCCGGCCCGCAGTGGCTGGCCGACCATGTGCTGCAGGGGCGCTGGGTGCTGGCGGTGGCCGGCACGCATGGCAAGACCAGTAGCTCGAGCATGCTGGCCTGGGTGCTGGAGCATGCCGGCATGAGCCCGGGCTTTCTGATCGGCGGTGTGCCGCAGAACTTCGGTATCTCGGCGCGTTTGGGCGATACGCCGTTCTTCGTGGTCGAGGCCGACGAGTACGACAGCGCCTTCTTCGACAAGCGCAGCAAATTCGTCCACTACCGCCCGCGCACGGCGATCCTCAACAACCTGGAGTTCGATCACGCGGACATCTTCCCGGACCTGGCGGCCATCGAGCGGCAGTTCCACCATCTGGTGCGCACCATTCCCAGTGAGGGCCTGGTGATCCACCCGGCCAGCGAAACCGCACTGGCGCGGGTGATCGAGATGGGCTGCTGGACGAAGGTCGAGACCACTGGTGACGGCGGGCAGTGGCAGGCACGCCTGCTCAGCGCCGATGGCTCGCGCTTCGAGGTGAGCTTCGATGGCAAGGTCGAGGGCGTGGTGGAGTGGCAACTGACCGGCCAGCACAACGTTGCCAACGCCCTGGCCGTGCTTGCGGCGGCGCGCCATGTCGGCGTGGTGCCGGCGCTGGGCATCGAAGCGCTGGGCAAGTTCATCAACGCCAAGCGGCGTATGGAGAAGGTTGCCGAGGTCAGCGGCGTGACCATCTTCGACGATTTCGCCCACCATCCCACGGCCATCGCCACCACGCTCGATGGCCTGCGCAAGCGTGTCGGCGACGACACCCAGGTGATCGCGGTGATCGAGCCACGCTCCAATTCGATGAAGCTCGGTGCTCATCGCGACGGCCTGGCCGAGTCGGCCGAGCAGGCCGATGCGGTGTTCTGGTACGCACCGCCGAATCTCGGCTGGGACCTGGCGGCCACCGTGGCGCGGGCGCGCAACCCGACGCGCGTGTGCGACTCGCTGGAGTCGATCATCGACGGCGTGAAGGCCCTGGCGCGCCCCGGCACCCAGGTGGTGATCATGAGCAACGGCGGCTTCGGCGGCCTGCATGGCAAGCTGGCAGCAGCTCTGGAGGGATAAATGTCTGGCCCTGAGAGAATAACCCTGGCCATGACCGGCGCCTCCGGCGCGCAATACGGCCTGCGCCTGCTCGATTGCCTGGTGCAGGAAGAGCGCGAGGTGCACTTTCTGATCTCCAAGGCCGCGCAACTGGTGATGGCCACCGAAACCGACGTGGCGCTGCCGGCCAAGCCGCAGGCCATGGCGCAGTTCCTCACCGAATACACCGGCGCAGCGCCGGGGCAGATCCGCGTCTACGGCAAGGAAGACTGGATGGCGCCAGCGGCCTCCGGCTCCGGCGCGCCGACGGCCATGGTGGTGGTGCCGTGCTCAACCGGCACCCTGTCGGCCATCGCCACCGGCGCCTGCAACAACCTGATCGAACGCGCCGCCGACGTGGCGCTGAAGGAGCGTCGCCAGCTGATTCTGGTACCGCGCGAGGCGCCGTATTCGAGCATTCATCTGGAGAACATGCTCAAGCTGTCCAACCTGGGCGTGACCATCCTGCCGGCTTCGCCCGGTTTTTATCACCAGCCGCAAACGCTGGATGACCTGGTGGACTTCGTGGTTGCGCGTATCCTCAACTGCCTGGGCATTCCCCAGGACATGCTGCCGCGTTGGGGCGAGCATCATATGGTGTCGGATGACTAGCACCCTGCGCCTGCTCGTTTGCGCCGTGGCGCTGCTGAGCCTGACCGGCTGCGCCACGGTGCGCACGCTGGATGCGGCCAAGCCCGATGCGCCGGTGGTCTACGCCGGCACGCGGCTGGACTGGTATGCGCTCAATGGCGGTTGCTGCCCGCTGGATCGTTTCGGCGCCGCGGCGCCGCGCTACCCGGGGCTGGATCTGCCGGCCAGTGCGCTGCTCGATACGCTGTTGCTGCCATTCTCGCTGGCCACCGCGCTGGGGGTGAGCCTGGGCGTCAGCGGCGGGTTGTAGGCCAACGAGATACGCCCCTTTCTGATAACCGGCCCCGGATGCAATCCGGGATGGTGCCATGGCGCCGTAGGGTGCGCTGTGCGCACCGGTTTTCTGCGGCGGTACGCATGGCGCGCACTCAGGTTGCAGCGTTGGAGGTAATCCGGAAAGCCCGGTGCGCGCGGCGCACCCTACGTCGCCCGTTCAGCAGGGCTCCGTTTCCACTTCCTGGCACACGTCGATCCACTCGGCGTCCACCAGTTCGGCCAGGCGTTGCGGGCTGATGCGCACGGCGCTGTGGGTGGCGCCGGCAGCCGGCAGCACTTCGTCGAAGGCCAGCAGCGAGCGGTCGCAGTAAACGCTCAAGGGGGTGGCCAGGCCGAACGGGCAGACGCCGCCGACCGGATGGCTGGTCAGCTCGATCACCGTCTGCGCATCGAGCATGCGCGCCTTGGCGCCGAAGCATTCCTTCATCTTGCGGTTGTCGATGCGCGCGTCACCGCGGGCGACGATCAACACGTCGCGCTCGGCGATGCGAAAGGCCAGGGTCTTGGCGATCTGCCCCGGCGATACGCCATGCGCTTCGGCCGCCAGCGCCACGGTAGCGGTGCTGGTGTGCAGCTCGATGATCGCGATGTCGGGCGCCTTGGCGGCGAAGAAGGCGCGTACAGAGGCCAGGCTCATGAAGCGATTCCCCAGGGCTGTCGAAGTGGGCACGGCACGACGGCCTGCTAGCCAGGCGTAGCCCCTCCCTGGGACGCTGGTGTGGTCGTGACCACGGCGAAAAACAAGCGGCCATGCTCGCGCTGCATGACCGGCTCGTCAAGGCCCGATGGCGTCAGTTTGCCAGCAGATGCACCGCGTTCGTCGCCGCATCGAGGCCGTAGCGGCCTTTTTCGTCTCGCGTCACCCGTCCCATGGCCACGTCGGGGTCGTGGGTGAATACCAGACGACCACCACGGGCGACCAGATCGGCCAGCAGCGTCTCCTTCTCCTCGATCAGGCCTTCGGGGAATCGGTCGTAGCCCATGGTGATCGGCAGGTGCGCCCAGGGCGCGCCGGGGATCAGGTCGCCGGGAAACACCACCGGCCCGCCCGGCATGGCCACTTCCGGCAGCAACTGGCCGGGCGTATGGCCGTCGCTCCAGTGCAGGCGCCAGTCTGGGCCGAGCAGCTCGCAGCGGTCGGTTTCGTCGATCAGCAGCAGGCGGCCGCTGTTTTCCAGCAGATCGAGCAGTTCCGGGATATAGGAGGCTCTATCCCGGGCGTGTGGATTGCAGGCGCGCTGCCACTGGCGACGGCCGG